>USOG01000044.1 GCA_900556365.1 uncultured Collinsella sp. | reverse complement strand
GGCACGTCGCGCAGGCGCTGACCGGCCAGGCGACCGTGGGGCGTCACGGTGACCTCGCGCAGCGTAACCTCGGCACGTTCTTCAAACGTCGGCGCGGCCATCACCAGCAGGTCGCCTTCCTCGATGACGGTATCGCCGTTGGGCAGCACCGGGTGCGCACCGTCGCGCAGCACCAAGACCACCAGCATGTTCGTTGCGCTGCCAAAGTCCGCGAGCGAGCGTCCGGCAAACGGATGTCCAGCGCCCACCTTGAGCTTTACAAACGACATGCCGTCCTCGTCGCGGTAATCATTAAAGGTGCGGCGCACGTCGCCGGCCGCATCGATCATGTCGAGCTTCTTTGCCACTGCCGGCAGCAACGAGCCCTGCACCACAATGCTCGACACGGCAATCACAAAGACCAGGTCAAACAGGTCGTGGCCACCGGGAACGCCGGCCACCACGGCAAAGAGGCTAAATACGACCGAAGCTGCGCCGCGCAGGCCCGCCCAGCTTACGAGTGCGACCTGGCGAGGGCTCGTCTTAAAGGGCGCCAACAGCAGGCCGACGGCGATGGGGCGGCTCACAAAGAGCATAAACGCCATGAGCGCCAGGCCCGGTAGCAGCATTTGCGGCAGGCGTGCGGGCGTGACGAGCAGGCCCAGCAAAAAGAAGATGGTCATCTCGGCCATCTCGGTGAGGGTGTCAAAGAAGTGCGCCATCTCGACTTTGCCGGCGATGTCGCTGGCGCCCAGCACAATGCCCGCTAGGTATACGGCCAAAAAGCCGTTGCCGCCCAGATAGCTCGGTAGTGCGTAGGCAACGATCGCCACGGCGAACAAAAAGATAGTCTGCGCGTCCTTGGCCGTTGCGTGCGCGCGTTCAATCAGGCGGCCCGCCGCCCAGCCGATGGCAAGGCCCAGGCCCGCGCCCAGGATAATCTGCTTGGCCAGCAGTGTGGGAATGTTGATGTCGCCGCCGGCCGCGAGTGTGGCGAGCACGGCGGTGAGCATGTAGGCGACGGGGTCGTTGGAGCCCGATTCGACCTCGAGCAGCGAGTCGGTGCCGCCCCTCAGCGACAGGCTGTGCTCGCGCAGCACGCTAAAGACGCTCGCCGCATCGGTCGACGCCACGACCGATCCCAGCAGCAGGCCGTCGATCCAGTCGAAGCCCAGCACAGAGTGGGCGAACACGCCGGTGATACCGGCAGTGATGACGACGCCGAGCGTGCTCAGCAGCACCGCCGGCGCAGCGACGGGCTTGGCGCGGTCGATATTGGTGTTAAAGCCGCCGTAGAACATGATGAACAGCAGCGCCGTGCTGCAGATGGTTTCGGTGAGTGCGTAGTCGCTAAAGTCGATGTGCGCCGGGCCGTTGACGCCCAACAGCATGCCGAGCGCGATAAAGATGAGCAGGGTGGGGAAGGGGAGTTTTCTGCCGACGGGTTTGATGGTCAGGCACAGAATAATGACGAGGCCGATAAAGAGAAGAATCTGGTTCATAGGGAGTGTCCGCTCCTGGGTGGTTGGCGTGGCACGGTCAGTTGTCTGCGGTTATTTGTACCCAAAGATGGTGGGTTTATGGGGTTGGATTGCGGGCGTGCGCGATATCGGCATAGACGGCTGCCGTCTTTGCCTCTGCTCGGAAACCCTTTCCAGCTTTATTGCAACGGAGTACAATGGGTAACGTTTAAGTTCAACTTGAAGTTTTAGTTGCGGCGCCGGGCTTCGGCCGCAATACAAGGAGAGGCGTACCATGGCGATCTATGTGACATCTGATGCTCACGGGCACGTGCGTGCGCTTGACGAGGCCCTGTCTAAGATCTCGTTGACGTCCGACGACACGCTGTACGTGTTGGGCGACATGATCGATCGCGGGCCCGATCCGGTCGGCGTTATTAAGCTCGTGCGCTCGCTGCCCAACGCCCGCGTGCTCAAGGGTAATCACGAGCAGATCATGCTCGATGCCATCATTGGCCAGGATCCGCTCGATGCCGAGACCTGGGATATCAACGGTGGCTGGACGACGCGCGAGCAGCTCAACGACATGGAATTTGAGGCATACGAGGAGCTCGTGCGATGGATGGCCGCGCTGCCGCTCTACGCGGTGGTCGAGACCGAGGAGCGCCCGTATCTGCTGGTACATGCTGGAATCGAGATGAAGGCGGCGCGCGCGTTTTTGCTTGAGCATGGCGTCGATTGTGCCGATGGCGTTGGAGCGGTGGGTGCCGATCGCGAGCTGCTGCAGCAGATGCTCGCGGTGCAGTCGTCCGATGACCTGCTGTGGATTCGTCACGGCTATTGGGATGTGCCGACCGGGCTGCTTTCTGCCGAGGGCAAGGGCCCGGTCGTGGTGAGCGGTCACACGCCCACGGTATCGCTTGGGCGCTATTGCGAGGTCGGTGGTCTGGCGGGGCTCGATGAGGAATCGGGACGCGGCCAGATCGTGCGCTTGGGCGGCGAGGACACTGCCGGTGTGCCCGATCGCATCGACATCGACTGCGCCGCCGCCACCGGATCCGAGTTCGGCCGCGTGGGCATCCTGCGCCTGGACGACGGGGCGGAGTTCTACGCGAACATCAACCCGGGCGAATAACCTTGTTCCGCCGATCTACCGTAGCTAATTTGGGACGGGCTTTTTTGACTACTTTCGGAGAGTAGCGCCTTCTTGCTCGGTAAGCGCTAGAAATGAGGAGCGTCTGCGTCCTCGACAGCGCGAAAATGCTCGAAAAATCGTCGCAACGGAGTCAAACGACGTCGCGGCGGTTCTTTTTTGGCTGCCCGCTGGCTAAGTGAGTAGACTTTTTTGGAAATGCCGAGCACCCAACATATTTGCCTCAATAAAACCGCAGGTCACAGACTTGTGCTCTGTTGGTGTGGTCGGGGATTCGGTAAAAGTCTACTCACTTAGTTTTGCGTGATGAATATTGTCCGCAACGAGACCCCAGACGGGGTGATTCCATCGCAAATTCCGGTGACCGGGCAGCTAATTAGGCGCCGTATGGGTTGCGGTCGCGTTCTATGCGCTGGCGGATGTGGGCGTACTCGATAATCAGCAGCACCAGGAGTAGGGCCATGATGGCTAGGTAGCTCACCACGGCGCCCATCAGACCCAGCAGCTTAATCAGGATCACCGGGAGCACCACGCTCACGGCAAAGCAGATCAGGTAGATCTTGGTGACGTCTCCAGCGTGGCGTAGCACCGTGATGATGGCGTAGATAAAGTCGATGGCCGCGGTGACGCCGCCGGCGACGACCATCAGCAACGCCAGCGTACGGTAGCGCTCAAAGCTGAGGCCGTACATAAAGCTCATGAGGGGGATGCCGGGGCCTGCCATAAATGCGGCGCACACGCCGGTGATGACCACGATCAGCGCCATAACGGCAACAATAATCAGGTCAAAGCGATGACGCTTGCGAGGATTACCCCAAATGCTCGACAAGCGCAGGAGCTGTGGTTTATAGATAAATCCAATGCTCAGCAAAATAGCCTGCGCCGGAAAGAACAGGGCATTAAAGTACAGCTGATATTTGTATGCCAGCGTGCCTTCCATCACAAACTTGGGCATGCTCTCAATTAGGTTGAACAGGAACAGTGCACCAAAGAGCGGGGCGCACTGGACAAACAGGTGGCCGACCTCGCGCAGGCTCACGCGGCGCGATTTTTCGGTCTCGAGCAGGGCGAGCGGCGCGGTGACCAGCACGAGCGAGGCGATCGCGGCGACACCCATGGCCATGGCCGCGATGGGCATGCTGCGCGTGAGGAACAGCGCCACGCTAAAGACCGCGATGACGCCGACGGAGCGTAGCGTTTGGCTCATTCCAGCCAAGTAGAGTTTGTCGGCCTGCTGCAGGCGGCCTTCGTACACGTCGGCGACGCCGTCGATGACCTTATACAGGTAGACGCCCAGGCCGATCGTCGCCATCTGCGCATCATAGCCGCGGGCGCTGCTGTACATGAGGCCGCAGCCTAGGGCGAGCGCTCCACAAAGCCAGCGGTTGAGCTGGTAGGAGGCAAAGGACGTCTTTTCGTCGATGTCTGAGACCTGGAAATTGCGCACGCCGTAGTTGCATGCGATCATGATGAGCGTGCCGGTGACGAAGGCGATGGAGAACTTACCGGCCTCTTCGGCACCCGCGAGCTGTGTCGACACGATGGTGAGCAGAGGAAACGCCATGCCCCACACGGCGGTGCCCAGGGTATTCCAGAGATAGTCGCGGCGGGTGGCGTGCTCTTCGTATTCCGCTTCCTGCATGGAGAAGCCGCCGCCGTAGACGGCGCCGAGCAGGCGGTTCCACCAAGCGTTGACCATGCGGCGGACGGGGCCGGGCTGGCGATCGCGCTCGCGGCGACGGCGCGTGGCCTGGCTGCTGTCGGGGCCGCCGGCGTTGCGATGACTCAGCTCCTGGATGCGTGCGAGTTCCTCGGCAGTGTGCGAGGCAGGGAAGAGGCCGTTCTCGATGCGTCCGCCCTGGGCCCTTGCGGTGCCGTTGCTCGCTACGGCGGGGTCGGCGACGCCATTGCGGCGGGCGATGGCGCGGCGAATGCTATCGAGGGGCGTGATGCTCAAAGCGGGGTCCTTTCTATTGCTGCGCTCTAGTATAGACGCGACGGTGTTCGCTCGTGTTTTTGAACAGGTTGTTCGATAATTTCGGCGGCGCCATTCAGTAGTCGGCACTTAGGGACGTTCCTTATGTGCCGGCACTTTGGGAACGTCCCTAAGTGCTGGCATCCGGGGACACTCCTTGAATATTGCCTGTTCAAGAGTGTCCCCAATGACTAGTCATTTAAAAACGTCCCCAATGACTAGGCCGCTTGCCTGAGTTTTTTGACCGTTGGGCGGGCTTGCCGCCCTTGCCGCAAAAACGTTTTTGCATATCGGGTACAACGGGCTTTACGTGAGTAAAATGCGCGCCGCGTCCACGTGTCGCGTTTTTAAAGGAGGCCCCATGCCTGGTGTTACCCCTGCAGAAGTTCTGTCCAACTTTGGTATTACGCTCGTTGAAGATCCCGCCGAGAATCAACCCCGTCTGCTGGTCGATCTACCCGCCGCGGAGCTCGTCGAGCACGCCATCCGCCGCGAAGAAGGCCGCATGGCATCCAACGGCGCGCTGGTGATCGAGACGGGGGAGCGTACCGGCCGTTCCCCCAATGACCGCTTTATTGTTGACACCCCCGATGTTCACGACAAGATCGCCTGGGGTGCGGTCAACCGCCCGCTGTCCGTCGAGAGCTATGAGGCCATCAAGGCCGGCATCGTCGACTATCTCAACGAACGCGACGTGTTCGTCACCCGCGGCATGGCAGGCGCCGACCGCAACCACACGCGTCGACTGCTCGTTGCCTGCGAGCGTGCCAGCCAGGCGCTTTTCATTAAGCAGATGCTCGCCCGCCCGCTCGCCCGCGAAATCGCGCGCACCGGCGAGCCGGACTTCTGCGTGCTCGCCGCGCCGGGCTATCAATGCGACCCTGCCATCAAGGGCCTCAACTCCAGCGCCGCCGTGGTCATCAACTTCCAGGAGCGCGTGATTTTGGTCGCGGGTACCGGCTACTCCGGCGAGATCAAAAAGTCCATCTTCAGCGTTATGAATTACCTGCTGCCCGTCGAGGACGACGTGCTGCCCATGCACTGCTCGGCCAGCATGGATCCCGTCACGCACGAGACCGCCGTGTTCTTTGGCCTGTCCGGCACCGGCAAGACCACGCTTTCGGCCAATCCCACGCGCCTGCTGATCGGCGACGACGAGCACGGTTGGTCCGACATGGGTATCTTCAACATCGAGGGTGGCTGCTACGCAAAATGCGAGGGCCTGGACGCCTTCCACGAGCCCGAGATCTTCAACGCCGTCCGTTTTGGCGCCATTTGTGAAAACGTGGTGCTCGACGAGAACCGCAAGCCCAACTACGACGACATCTCGATCACGCACAACACGCGCGTGGCCTATCCCGTGGAGCACATTCCTAACGCGTGGACTAAGGGCATGGGCACCACTCCGAGTGTCGTGCTGTTCCTGACTTGCGACGCTTTTGGCGTGCTGCCGCCCATCTCGCGCCTGACGGCCGATGCCGCCATGTACCACTTTGTGACGGGCTTTACGGCTAAGATTCCCGGCACCGAGGTCGGCGTCACCGAGCCCACGCCCACGTTCTCTTCGCTGTTCGGTGAGCCGTTTATGCCGCTCGACCCCATGATTTACGCTAAGATGCTCGGCGAGCGCATCGCCGACGGCCGCACGCGTGTGTACCTGGTCAACACCGGCTGGATTGGCGGCGGCTACGGCGTGGGTCATCGCATCGAGCTGGCCTACACGCGCTCGCTGGTCGCGCGCGCCCTCGACGGCACCATCGAGGATAGCGAGTTCGTGCACGACGACATCTTTAACGTTGACATTCCCACGACGTGCCACGGCGTGCCCGATGGCATCCTGGTGCCGCGCCAATACTGGCAGAGCACCGCGCGCTATGACGAGGCCGCGCACAACCTGGCGGTGATGTTCGAGGAGAACTTCGAGAAGAAGTACTCGCACCTGCCCGAGTCCGTCAAAGCCGCCGGCCCGCACGCCCAGGTGTCTGCCGAGGCCCGTCATCGCGGCCGCGGCCTGCTGGGGCTCCGCCACTAGCGTCGCCTTAGACTTAAAACCATCACAAAGGGGACAGGCACCTTTGTGATGGTTTTGCTCGCGCGGATGACTCGGATTACAATACGCCTGACATATCGTCCCCTTCTCCGGATGGGGACAGCGCAAGCGCTCTTGTGACGGCACCGTAGGACTTTGAAGGTGGCCGTTGTAAGGGCGCTTTTTGTTTGGGCGCTCGCGTTGGCGCGAATTGTGAAGGGAGCACGTATGAAGAGCTTTATTGCCGAGGATTCATTCTGGGAGCTGTTTCCGCGGGCAGCGGTCGGTGTTGTGGTCGTGAAGGGCATGAAGCCCGCGGCTCAGATTCCCCAGGAGGACGTGGATGCGATCGCCGCGTTGCTCGACCGCGCCAATATCGATGCGGAGCGTCATCTGACCAGCGACACTATCAGCGAGAATGCGCCGGTCAAGGCATGGCGCGAGGCGTATCGTCTGTTCAAGACCAAAAAGGGCGCGCGTTGCTCAATCGAGAACCTGCTCAAACGCGTGCTCAAAGGCAAGCCGGTGGGCCACATTACGCCCGCGGTGGATATTTACAACACGGTGTCGCTGACCTACGCGCTGCCCGTGGGAGGCGAGGATTTGCATGCGATCGAGGGTGACCTTCGCTTGAAGGTGACCGACGGTGGCGATGCGTTCTTGCCGCTTGGCGAGGAGGCGGATGACCCGACGCTGCCCGGCGAGCTCGCCTATATCGACGATGCGGGCGCCGTGTGCCGCTGCTGGAACTGGCGCGACGGCGTTCGCACGGCGCTGTCCGACGATTCGGCCGATGCATTCCTGGCGATTGAGTGCGTGGAGTCCGAGCGGATGGGGGATTGCCAGGCCGCGATCGATCGCTTAGCCGAGCTGCTCGAGCACTATCTGGGGGCGACGGTTGTCGTTAAGACGCTTGTGACCCGCGACAATCCTTGCGTGGAGCTGTAGCGAAGTCTGCGGATCAAACTCGACGGTCAAAACCACCACAATGGTGCCTGTCCCCTTTGTGGTGGTTTTTATGTTGATGGGTTAACAAATGGGGTATTTGGGTACGGGTGTCGCCTTATGCGACTAAGATGTTTACCCGTAAGCATTATGCAAGCGAAAGGCGGTCGTCTCCCATGCAGCAGAACGACGAGACACGTTTCGAGGACTTTGTCGGACTGATCAGCGGGCTCTACAAGGAGATTCAGCGCATTAAGACATCCGAGGGCGCAAGGCTGGGCCTCAAGGGCTCCGACGTTATGTGCCTTTACTATCTTGAGCGCAGCAAGGACGGCCTGACTGGCGCTGACCTGGCTCGCATGGCAGGCGTGACCCGCGCCGCCGTCTCGCGTACGCTCGCGCATCTGGAGGAGGGCGGCTACGTCGAGGTCGACGATTCGGGCGATGCCGCCGTTAAGTATCGTGCTCCGGTGCGCCTGACCGCTCTGGGCGGCGAGAGCATGAGCGAAGCGGACCGCATCATTCGCGAGGTGCTCGATACCACCGGTAAGGCTATGGGTGTGGAGCAGCGCGAGCAGATGTATGCGTCGCTGCGCACGATTCTCAACACCCTGCGCGAGCTGTAGGGCCGCCAAGGCTTTTGCTTCCAATTAACAACTGCATAGTCCCGTTTGAGCGCGTATACCGTGCCGGGGCCTTGCTGTCAAAATTCCCTGCGCGGGACCTGCGCAAGAAAGGATTCGCTATGTCCGTCCGCATTATTACCGATTCCGCAAGCGATATGTCGCCGGTCGAGCACCCAGCACTGGCCGTTTTGCCGCTGTCCGTCACCTTTGGCACCGATGTGTACATGGATGGCATCGACATCGATCACCAGCGCTTTTACGAGATGCTCGTGGAGCGCGATGAGCTGCCCAAGACCGGCCAGGTCAACCCGTACGCGTTTTCGCAGGCGATTGCCAAGGTTCGTGAAGCCGGCGATGAGGCTGTGATTATTACCGTGGGCGCTAAGCTATCAGGCACCAATCAGAGTGCCCGTACCGCACTTGCCGAGGCGCCGGGCGGCGACGTGTTCGTGGTAGACAGCAATAACGTCACTCTGGGCGAGCGTGTCCTGGTCGAGTATGCCCTGCGCCTGGTGAATGAGGGCCGTAGTGCGGCCCAGATCGCGGCGGCCGTCGAGGCCGTCCGTGACCGCGTGGTCGTCATCGGCCTGCTCGAGACGCTGGAGTACCTGGTGCGCGGCGGTCGTCTGTCTGCTGCGGCCGGCGCCGTGGGCACGCTGCTCAACGTAAAGCCTGTGGTGGCTGTCGAGGACGGTCTGATCGTGCAGCTGGGCAAGGCGCGCGGTTCCAAGAACGGCCGCAACCTGCTGAACCAAAAGGTCGAAAAGGCGGGCGGCATCGACTTTTCCATGCCGCTGGCGCTCGGCTATACGGGTCTTTCGGATGCGGTGCTCAAGAAGTATATCGAGGACAGCGCGGCACTTTGGGCTGGCCACACCGAGGGCGAGTTGCCCGTTCACACCATCGGCGCCACCATCGGTACCCACGTAGGCCCTGGCGCCGTAGCCGTAGCCTTCTTCCAGCCCGCCAACTAACCGACCTGCCATAAACCACCACAAAGGTGCCTGTCCCCTTTGCGGTGGTTTATGCTTTTCAGGGTGGAAGGGAGCGAGCAATGGCGTCTGAGGGCTTTTTTGAACGGGTGTACGAAGTGGTCGAGCAGATCCCCGAGGGGATGGTCGCCACGTATGGTCAGGTGGCGCTGCTTGCCGGTCGACCACGAAGTGCGCGGTATGTGGGGTATGCCCTGCATAGTAATCCGCGCCCCGGCGAGATTCCCTGTCACCGCGTGGTGTTTGCCGACGGGCGCATATGCGAGGGTTTTGCTTTTGGTGGTCCCGATGCTCAACGTGAGCTTTTGCTAGGGGAGGGTGTGGCGTTTAAGGACGACATGCACGTCGACCTGGCCGTCTGTCGTTGGCCTGCCGGACTCTAACAGCTCTGCCGTGGCCAGAACCACCACAAAGGTGTCTGCCCCCTTTGTGGTGGTTTTCTGTTGCAGGTTTACCGGGGCTAACTTATGGAGAAGCTATGGCGGCGAATATTGATGCTGCAAAGTAAACCACGGTGAACTATATTGTATTCAGCAACGGAGCAGGCAATAGGCGATGAAAAAGCCTGCCCTGTTGAGTTTGATTCGCATTCCTCCCCTCTGTGCG
>USOG01000043.1 GCA_900556365.1 uncultured Collinsella sp. | reverse complement strand
GGAATGGAGCTGCTCTCTATCCGCAGTAGCGACATCGCGTTTACGATGGGAGCTAAAGGACCGCTATTGGAAAAAGCGGAAAACTATGATGGTGAAATTCCGCTTTTTTAAGTGTAACAATTCCAGTTTTAAAATTGAGAACGATGTTGGCAAGCCTCGAGGTGTCATCGGCGATGGACACGCGCTTCGTGCTCCTCTATATGGCAACCTTAGCTCTCAGCTAATGAATTCAAGTTTAATCCTTCCTACGATGTGCTGTGTGCCGGCACGGTAGCCGGATCGTAGGAAGGATGCATGATGAAAAAGCTCGAAAACGAAGTGCTGCTGAGCCGTCGCGCTGCACTTGGCGCATTCGCCACCGTCGCCATGGGGACTGCCGTTCTTCTTGCCGGTTGTGGTAGCGATAAGGCGACCGTCACCGAGGACGCTGGCGATGGCGACAAGAAGGAAGAGGCGAAGAAGGAAGAACAGTCTACGACTGACCTGGCGGTTGGTGCGACGGTGACCACGGCTGCCGGTCTTTCCGTCGTTGTCGATTCCGTCCAGCCCGGCCTCACAAATTATGACGGTTCGACCATGACGGGCATTCACGTCACGTACGTCAACAATGGCGATGAGGGCGCAGATTACAACATCTACGACTGGAAGGGCGAGGACGCCAACGGCGCTCAGCAGAATCAGGGTTACTACAGCGAGGGCTCCGATGAGCTGCAGTCTGGTACTCTTGCCGCTGGTGGCTCTGTGGCGGGCAATATCTACTTTGATGGCGATATCAAGAAGGCACTGTATTTTGCCAACATGTTTGATAAGTCTGCCACTGCAAGCTGGGTGTTGGCCTAGCATGTCGCTACCGTTGCGCCGTATGGGAGGTGAGGTCGTATGCCCGATAAAAAGCTGACCGAGGAGTTGCTCAATGAGCTTCTCGATGCGCCGAACATCGATGGCTATATCAGGGAGCACGACTTTGCCGCCCCGTCGCTTTCGGACTACCTGAAGCAGCTACTGCAGGAAAAGGGCTTGGAGCGCTCGCGCGTGGTTCGTATGGCCGATCTCAATGAGACCTTTGGCTATCAGATCTTTACCGGTGCGCGTCATCCGAGTCGTAATAAGGTGCTGCAGATTGCCTTTGCGATGGCGCTGACGCTCAAAGAGACCAACCGTGCGCTGACGGCTGCCGGGGTAAGCGTCCTTAACTGCAAGGACCGCCGCGATGCGATTATCATCTTTTGCATCGATCGCGGGTGCAGCCTCCAAAAGGTCAACGAGGAGCTGTATCGCTTTGGCGAGGAGACGGTGAGTTAGCGGCTGATATCTGAGCCGGCGGAGTTGTCGAACAACGATGCAAACGAACGGGGCGCGGATGCCATGGGGTGTCTGCGCCCTGCGCTATGATGGAGGCTATGGATACTCAGACCCCAACATATTCCGATGACGAGCTGACCACAGCGCTTGCCGAGCACCTGGCGTCGCTCGATCGCGACGACAGCTATCGCGTGGAGCGTGTACTTAAGCGCTCGTCCGTTGAAACAACCGAGCTTGTGTACTTTGAAGGAACCGGCGGTGGTTCGCTCGGCCCCTTTGTCCGCAAACGCATCGATGCTTCGGCTCAAATCGGCGGGGCATACGAGCGTCTGTTTGCCGCCCAGCGGGCAGGCAGGCGTTTTGAGCACCTGCCCAGAATCGTCGATTGTCGTCGTGTGGGCGACGAGCTCAACGTGGTTATGGAATACATCGAAGGGGAGACGCTCGGGGCGCTGGTGGACCGTCTGGGAGCCACCCCCGATTATGCGCACGAGTTGTATCCTGCCCTATGCGATGCCGTGGGCGAGCTCCACGCCGGTTTTGCAATGGCGGGGGAGACGTCGGCGCCGGTGATCCATCGCGACCTCAAGCCGTCGAATATCATCGTGACAGGTGCCAACTATACGCCTGATGACGGCCTGACGTTTTCATCGCTGGTGATTATCGACTTGGGGATCGCGCGCGTATGGCGCGATGGCGCCGATGCCGATACCGTCAAGTTTGGGACACGGCCCTATGCGCCGCCCGAGCAGTATGGGTTTGGGCAGACGAGCGTGCGCAGCGACGTCTACGCACTTGGAGCCCTGTTGTTCTTCTGCTTGACGGGAGTCGACCCTAAACCAGGGCTCGACATGCGCGAGCAATGCGAGGCACGCGGCATTCCCACTCCACTTGCCGATGCCGTCTGCATGTCGATGGCGCTCGACCCGGCCAAGCGTTTTGCGAGCGCGGAAGCGTTGGGACGGGCGACGCGCGCGGCATACGATCTAAGTCGCCCCGTGCGGCCTCCTGCGCCTGCGCCTGTCCGTACTCCGGCCTCGGAGACGGTGTTGACGCCCCAAGGGCTCCAGAACCCCACAGGGCTTCCTAGGCCTGCCGCCTCCGCTGCATGCGGTCTGCTCTCTCGCGTTCCGGAGTCTCTGGGGCGTATTTGGAATACGCTCGTCTGCTTCTCGCTGCTTGTGTTCTTTGCCGGAAGTCACTTTGCCGTCTTTCACCCCACGGGAGCAAACCAAAGCTACCCGACGTGGCTTCTCATAATCGAGTATTTTTTCTTTGTCGATGGCCTTATGGTGCTTATGCATTTTGCGCTGCTCGATAAGCGCCGTCTTCGTCGGCGATTCGCACCGCTCGACAGCTATCGCGGCAAGAAACTCGCGAAGCTCTGGCTCAAGGCATTGGGTGTGCTGCTCCTATGCATGATCGTTATAGTCGCGGTTGCCAATGCGACCGGCGTCGTCGATACCTCCGCTACCTAAAAGAAAAGGGCCCCATTGGGGCCCTTTGCAGTTGCACTTAGATGCGGTTCATCTGAGCGGCGACTTTGTTGTACCAGTCCTGCCACGTGGGCGGGCAGTACTTTTTGGCCGCTGCCGGGGTAAGGGTGGAGCCGTAGTTGGCGCCCAGATAGGCAACGTGAGCGGAGATGCCCTCGCTCCAGCTGCCAAAGCTGCGCCAACCGCCGCCACGGGCACTCCAGCCCCAAGCGTTGTAAGAATTGGCGCAATAAGCACCCTTGGTGCTCTCGATGCAGGCGATGGCGGGGGACCAACGGGGATCGACACCGGTATTCCAAGCGGCGACGGCAAAGTTATAGCCCTGGCCTGCCATGGGGGAGCCGGCGAGATAATTGTCGATGCGGCCTGTCCACTCATTAACGAACGAATCGTAATCGGAGCTACCGGTATTGGCGTTGTTCACCGTGGTGTCGATGGTGGTGTTGGTGTTGGTGGCCTGGCTGCTGGAATTGCTGCCGCTTACGCCCTCGCCCGAGAGCTTCTCGGCGGCAGCGGCCTTATCGGCCTCAAGCTTGGCAAGCTCAGCGGCATTTTCCTGCTCGGCTTTTGCCTGTGCCTCGCTGCGGAGCTGCTGGGCCTGCGCCAGCGCATCCTCGGCGTTTTTCTGCTCTGCCTCAAGCTGTGACTTGGCCTGCTGGAGCTCGGCCTTGTTCTGCTCGAGTTCGGTTTGCATGTTATTAAGCTCTTCGATCTCGTCGACGCTCGAGCTCGTGATCTGGTTGGTGTATTTGCAGGTCGTGATGAACTCGCCCAGGCTCTGCGCGTTGACCAGGAAGCTCACGATGGGATTGGTGCCCTTCTGATACTTGTACAGATCGCGCATGGCGGAGCTTGCCTTGGCCTGCTGCTCGGGAAGCTTAGCCTCGATTTCCTCGATGCTTGCCTCATTGGAGTCAATCTGCTTTTGCAGGTCATCGAGCTTGGTGCGGGCGTCGTTGTAGGCGCTCGTGGCGGCTTCGATCTTCTGCTGGGCTGCGGAAAGCTGGTCCTGCGTTGCCTGCGAGGCGGCATACGCCGCAACGGGGGAGAGCATCGGCGTGGCCGTCAGCGCAACGGCGAGCGCGGCGCTCGTGATGATACGAGCCGGCTTCGACGCAATGAGCGCTGCGGTGCGATGATTCGAATGCTGCATCCAGTCCCTCTGCAATCAATCGTAGGTTATGGTTCGAACGGTATTCTACTACTGCTTTCGACCTCAACTTGAACCTTAAAGGTTCCAAAGGGTCAAGTTGAACTTGAGGCTTTGGCTTTGACCTGCAGTTATGATGAATTGTTGAGAAACCATAGAGTTCAACTTTAACGTTACGGGGGCCTGTTTGAGAGGAGTTTAGGGCTGTAAAAGCTATCTCAACGTGGGGTTTTACAACTACAGCGTGCCCTTCTGACGAGCCTGCTCAATCTCTTCGAGCGCCTCGGCGGGGGGTGAACGAACAGGAGCCGTCGCCGAGTTTGACTACCTGGATATCGTCGCCGGTATGGACCTCTCCGCCCTTTAGGACCACGCCAAAAATGCCCTCCTGGGGAAAGATGCAGTCGCCGGCGAGATAGTAGATGGCGCAACGGGTGTGGCAGACCTTGCCGATTTGGCTGATTTCGACGAGCACGTCGCTTCCAAGCTTGAGCTGTGTGCCCAAGGGGAGCGAGAGCAGGTTGATGCCCCGGGTTGTAAAGTTCTCTCCAAAGTCACCCTCGTGTACGTCGAGCCCGCGTGCCTGCACCGTCTGGATGGACTCCGCGGCTAAAAAAAGAGACCTGGCGGTGCCAATGTTCGGCGTGCGCATCGGTGGCGAGACCAAATTGCTCTATAACGGTGTCGTGTCCATCGGCGACGGGCGACTTGCGCGTGCCCTTGTGTGCCGACGTGTTGATTGAGACGATGTGGGCGGGTCCGTTGTAGGCGTCGTTTGCCGTGCGCAGGTGAGCGGTCGCTTTCGCACGTTCCGCCAGCTCGCGCTTCGCAGCATTGAGGATGGGATTATCGGTCGGATGGTTTTGGGGCACGTGTGCGCCTTTCGCTCGATGATGTCAATACGCTGAATCCTACAACAACGGTAGGTTCATTGCCCATTGTCATACAACGGTGAGCGCCGTCTTCGTGCTGGCCTTTGTGCTGGACGATTACGTCGATTGCCATAGATACGGTGGAGCTTTGGGCGCCGGCGGCTTGGCACGCTAGAATAAATCAGTTGCGCAAAGACCGCCCGTTGTGTGGGCAGTTCATGATAGGAAGTTTCCATGGCATTGCAATTTACAGAGCGCGAGTTCATTCCCGTGCTGCTCGGTGGCGACATCAACGCCTATTCGGTGGCGCGCGCCTTCTACGAGGAGTACCAGGTCAAGAGTCTGGTCTTTGGCAAGTATCAGACGGGTCCTGCGTACCGCAGCCAGATTATCGACTACACGCCCAACGTGGATATCGATACCATGCCCGTGATGCTCAAAACCGTCAACGGCATTGCCCAAGCGCATGCCGATAAGACGATTGTCCTTGTGGGCTGTGGCGACAACTATGTCGCTCTCGTGGCTCAAGCCAAGGATGCCCATGAGTTGGCGGATAACATCGTCGCGCCTTACGCTCCCTATAGCATGCTTGAGCAGTGCCAGAAGAAGGAGATCTTCTACGAGCTGTGCGAGAAGCATGGCGTGCCCTATCCGCACACGTTTACCTTTACCAAGGCGATGCTCAATGCCCAGGGTGAGGCGCCTGCCGAAGTGCTCGACCAAATCGATTTTCCTTACCCGATGATTCTGAAGCCTTCTGACGGCATCATGTGGTGGCAGCACGAGTTCGAGGGCCAGAAGAAGGCCTATGAGATTGCCGACCGCGCCGAGCTGGAACAGGTCATTCGCGATTCGTATGCCAGCGGCTACACCGACGATCTGATTTTGCAGGACCGCGTGCCCGGCAACGACGAGTACATGCGCGTGCTCACCAGCTATTCCGACCGCAACGGCAAGGTGCGCATGATGTGCCTGGGCCATGTACTGCTCGAGGAGCATCAGCCCCACGGTGTCGGCAACCATGCCTGTATCATTACCGAGCCCAACGACGAGCTCATGGACGGCGTGCGCAAGTTGCTCGAGGACCTTCACTTTGTGGGCTATTCCAACTTTGACGTTAAGTACGACGAGCGCGACGGCTCGTTTAAGTTCTTCGATTTCAACACGCGCCAGGGCCGCAGCAACTACTACGTCACTAACAGTGGCTTTAACGTTGCCAAGTATGTGGTGGACGAGTATGTGTTCAACCGCCCGTTTGAGCCGGAGTTTGTGACGGCACAGGACGAGGCGCTGTGGATGGTCGTCCCCATGGGCGTCGTCGACAAGTACGTCAAGGATCCCGAGCTGCGCGCTAAGGTGCATAGCCTGGACAAGGAAGGCAAGGGCGCCGACCCTTCGTTTATGAAGGGCGACTTTGTCTTTAACCGCTGGCTGCGCATGTGGCACACCAAGCTGCGCCACTTTAAGCTGTTCAAGACGTATTACAAGTAGATGAGTGCGGCGCCCGTCCGGTTTACATCGGGCGGGCGCGGGTATGATACGCGCAATTGCGCAAGCGTCACCAAGGAGGCGGCGATGGAAAAGCTGGGAGTTATCGGCGGCATGGGCGCCGAGGCCACGTCGTATTACTACGACCAGGTGGTGCGTCATACGGCTGCTGCCTGCGATCAGGAACATATCGATATGGTGGTGCTCTCCAAGTCGACCATGCCCGACCGCACGCTGGCCATTAAGACCGGCGAGCATGCCAAGCTGCTGGCGACCATGAAAGAGTGTGCCCAGGCACTCGAGTCGCTGGGCTGTGCGCACATTGCTATTCCCTGCAACACGTCACACTACTTCTACGACCAGATCCAGTCGTTTACGAAGGTGCCGATTATCCACATGCCGCGTGAGTCGGTGCGCTATGCTCTGGCCGGTGCGGTGATGGGGGAGTGCGAGTTCGACCCCAACCTGAGTATGCCGGCCGAGCCGGTGCACAAGATTGGCATCATGGGCACCGACGGAACCGTGGGCGCGGGCGTCTACGGCCGCGAATGTAAGGCTGCGGGTGTTGAGGTTGTCTATCCCAGCGAGAAACGTCAGAACGATGTGATGTCGCTTATCTACGATGATGTGAAGGCCGGACGTGAGCCCGATATGGATAAGTTCGACCGCGTGATGTGGGAGTTCGCCCGTAGCGGCTGCGACCGCGTCATTCTGGCCTGCACCGAGCTCTCGGTGCTGCAAAAGTACCGAGAGATGCCCGAGATCACCCTCGACGCCATGGATGTCCTGGTGCGCGAATCCATCATCCGCAGCGGCGCCCCCTACCGCCTCTAGCTTCCGACCCGCCAAAAAGGGACAGGTTAATTTTGGTAGGTTTTATCTGGTGAAACAGTAAAGGCCTCGGCTCGTTTGGTGCGAGCCGAGGCCTTTTGCGTTGGGCGGTTGCTGTCGGTGGTGAACTAGAACAGGAAGCCGATGGCGATGGGGGCGATGCTGACGATGAGCACGGCGATGTCCAGGCCCTTGATGGGGTAGCGCTTGTACGAGCTGGCGCGCGTACGCAGATAGAAGCCGCGCTGTTCTGCCGCCAAGGCTGTGGCATCGGTCTTGCCCACGCTCGAGATGAGCAGTGGCACGCACAGTGGCAGCATGAGCTTAAGCTTCTTGATGGGGTTCTTGGTGTCGTACTCGACGCCGCGTGCGGTCTGCGCCTCCATGATGGCGTTCATCTCCTGACCAAACACCGGCACAAAGCGCAGCGCCGTGGTAAAGGTGAAGGCATAGCGATACGGTACGTGCAGCACCTCGACGCAGGCGTTGGCAAGGTCGTTGAGCTTGGTCACCATGAGCATGAGGATGAGTGGTAACGCCACACCCAGTAGGCGCAGACAGGCCTTCGATCCTGTGATGAGGCCCGTGTCGGTGATAAAGCCCCACACCACGTTGCCATCGCGCATAAAGGCCAGCTGGAGCACCAGCATGATAAGCGCGAGCGGGATCAGCAACTTGAGCAGCGAGAACAGACGGTCGACGACGCCGGCATAGGCGCCCAGCGCAAGGGTGAGTGCCAAAAAGCCCAGCAGCGCCACGTAGGTGTCGGACAAGAAGATGCCGACGATGATGGCGGCGGCGAGGCCCAGTTTGACGACGGGGTTCAGGCGATGCAGTAGCGTATCGCCCGGCATGTAGTCGATGACGTTAACCACGGTGGACCATCTCCTTGGTAATTCGAACGACATCGGTGACCTCGCTCACCTGCGCAAAAGCGGGCGAGACGGAAGATGCCAGACGGCGCGAGAGTTCAATAACCTGGGGAGGCTCCACGTAGGCACGCCGCATGAGATCGATGTTCGAGAATAGCTCGTGCGTGCGGCCGCGGTCGAGGATGCGACCGTCGGCCATCACCACGATGCGCTCGGCAAAATCCGAGACGACTTCCATATCGTGGCAGACCATGATAACGGCGCAACCACGCTCGGCCATGGTGCGCACCGTTTCCATGACGGTCATGCACTCGCGGTAATCAAGGCCGCTCGTGGGCTCGTCGAGCACGACGATCTTGGGCTCTACGACCACGACAGAGGCGAGTGCCACCATCTGGCGCTGACCGCGCGAAAGCGAGAAAGGCGCCTCATCGGCAGGCAGGCCAAAGCGGTCGATGACGAGCTGGGCGCGACGCAGTGCCTCGGCACGGTCGATGCCGGCAAGCTCCAGGCCAAAAGCCACCTCGTCGAGTACGGTGTCCTTGCAGATCTGGCGGTCGGGGTTTTGGAAGAGGGTTGCGACTTCGCGGGCGATGCGGCTCGTGGGAACGGCTGCGGTATCCAGTCCCGTGACGCGCACGCTGCCCGAGGCGGGCTTAAGCAGGCCTGTGAGCAGCTTGGTGAGCGTGGTCTTGCCGGCACCGTTCTGGCCGACGACGCCCACGAGCTCGCCGGGATAGAGGGTCAGGTTGAGGTCGTGGACGGCGGCGCCGCCATTGGGATAGGCAAACTCAACATGGTCGAAGGTGAGTACGGGTTCGGCGTCCTTGGCATGAGGGCGCAACGACGGTGCGTGCGGTGAGCCGGCGGGTGCCTGAATGTCGCTGCTTGCGTGTGCGGGGTCGACGACGCCCGAAATCAGGCGCTCGGCCTCATCGACATCCAAGCAAGGGGTACCACTTACCAGGCCATCGGCCTCGAGGCTATTGAAGATACGCGTGACGCGAGGGCAGTCGACGCCGATGGCACGGAGCTCGTCGGTATGCGCGAAGACCTCGTGTGGTTCGCCCTGCAGCGCGCTTTCGCCATGGTTGAGCACGAGCACGCGGTTGCAGTACTCCGAGAGCAGGGCGACCTTTTGCTCAACGACGACGATGGTGATTCCAAGTGCGCGGTTTGCCTCACGCAGCGTCTCGAAGACCAACGTGGAGCTGGCGGGGTCGAGTGCCGCGGTGGGCTCGTCGAGAACCAAGACGCGCGGACGCATGGCGAGGATGGCGGCGATGGCTACCTTTTGCTTCTGTCCGCCCGAGAGGGTGGCGATCTCGCGGTCGCGCAGGTCGCTGATGCCGACGGTCTCGAGCGTTTCGCTCACGCGCTGCTCGATCTGGTCGTGGGGAACGCCAAAGTTCTCGAGGCCAAAGAGCATCTCGTCCTCGACGACCGAGGCGACCATCTGCGTGTCGATATCCTGCAGCACACTGCCGACGATTTGCGACACGTCGGTCAGCGAGACCTCGCAGGTGTCGTGGCCGTCAACCATGACGGACCCAAAGAACGTGCCGGTGTAGTGGTGGGGCACGGCACCCGACAGGCAGGCGGCAAGCGTGGACTTGCCGGCGCCCGAGGGCCCGATGATGCCGATGAAATCTCCCTTGTTCACGCTGAGCGAGATGTGGCTGAGCGCCTGCTCGGTCTGCGTGCCATAGGAGAACGAGACATCGTCGACGTTGATGATCGTTTCCATGGATACCTTTCA
>USOG01000042.1 GCA_900556365.1 uncultured Collinsella sp. | reverse complement strand
CGTACAGCGCGCGATAGTTGGCGAGCATCTGCTCGTGCAAGAAGTACGTGGCAACGCGACGCTGGCCGCGCTCACCCATCTCGATACGCCGGGCGCGGCTCGCACACATGCGTTCCATGGCATCGGCCAAGCCCTTGCGATACATAGGCGGCGTCACAAAACCCGCCACGCCAAAGTCGTCGCCCGGGGCGCCTTCGAGAAGCTCGCGACAGCAGCCCACCTCAGTCGTCACGCAGGGACGGCGCGCTGCAAGCGATTCCAGCACGCTGAGCGGCTGGCCCTCGGAGATGCTCGTCAAAATGGTAAAGTCGAGCTTTTCCATGTACTCGACAACGTTGACGCGGCCGGTAAAGATAAGGTCGCGCACGCCCAGGGTTTCGACCAGCGCGTGGCACTCGGCGCCGTACTCCTCGTCGTCCACGCCGCCCATGATGTGCAGGCGCACCTTGGGCAGGCGCTCGTGCAGCTCAAAGAAGGCATAGATCATGGTCTTGACATCCTTGATGGGCGCCAGGCGCACCACCGCGCCAATGTCCACCCAGCCGTCATCGGTCTTTAAGGGAATATCCTTAAAGCGATCGAACTGGATGCCGTTGGGGATGACCAGGCATTTGTTCGCATCGCATCCCATGTCGATCTGCGTTTTGCGAGCATTATGGAACAGACTCGTCACACGGAAAGCGCGACGGTAGATTTCCTCCGAAAGCAGGTAGAAAAAACGGATCCAGCGGTCCTTAAACGACGGCACAACCCAGTCGGCACGAATGATTTCCTCCTCGCGCTCGCGCGTGTAGATGCCGTGCTCGGTCAGCAATGCCGGCGCATGATTCATGCTGGAGCCCAAACTTGCGAGCAGGCCACCGTAGCCGGTCGAGATGGCATGGTACACATCGGCCACCGGCACCTCGCTGCCCAACAGGTAGAGCACGGGCAGCAACATGGAGCGCATGGTGTGGAATGCATCGGCAAAGGGCGTGTAGGGATACTCGGCCAGGCACACGTCGCGAAAGATATCCATAAACGTGCGGCTCTGCAAAAACGAGAGCGGATGCACGCGACGGCGGTGGAAGATATCGAATAACACGTCCCAGTCCGGATTGGAGAGCGACACCAGACGGCGTAGCGCCTCGCGCTCACGGTCGTTAAAACTGGCTTCATGTTGCTCGCCCGAAAGCCGCAGGGCATCGTCCAGGAACACCTCGTGCACCTCGACCACGTTGCCGGGCAGCTCGTAGACAAACTTGCCACGGTCGGCAGCATGCGCGCCGATCACCCACAGCACAAACTCGTGCTCGGGCATGGCCTGGATATAGCCATGCATCCAGGTAGATACGCCGCCGTGCACATAGGGGTAGCAACCCTCGAGCACCAAGCAGATTCTCATTTGTCACCACCCTCCTTGCGCTCGATCCTCACGGTCTTATCATTTGCCTTGAGCAGATACAGATTGCCCGTAAGGTGCGTCAGTTCGCCACCCGTCACCGTACCCGGCTCGCCAATATTGGCGCGGAACATGAGCCACGCCTCGTCGTGAAAGTTGTCCAGGTTGAGCGTCCAGGCATCTGCACTGGTATCCACGCTCACCGTAACCGACGAAAAGCGCTGGATGGCACCGGAGCACTCCGACGCCGTCTGGTGCCGCAGGTTGGGCGCGGATTTGGTAAGCCACTCCAGGTAGTCGACCAGGCCGCCCTTGTAGACCTCCCAGCCCTCCTTGGCGCCGCGATCGGGATCCAGCAGGTCGTCCGGATGCATAAAGTGCGTGCTCACGTAGTGCATGTTGAGCTCGGACACCGCGGCCAGACGCATATAGGAATCGTCGACCATGCCGCCCGAAACAATACGCGGCTGCTCCACAATGCCATCGCTCGCCACGCCAAACTCCTGCACGTACGGCAGGTCGGTGCCATCCTCAAAATACGTACTGGCGATGGTCTTAATGCGCGGAACGTCGGCGCCGATAAGCTTGCGCGCGCGGGCCGAAAGGATATTTGACGGCGGAACGTAGACCGAGCCGTGCGCGTTGGGCAGCACCTCGTCCTGAAACGCGATAAGTTCGTTGAGCGAAGCGACGAGCGTTTCCTTGTTCTTCCACGTCTTGTAATCGTACAGCGTGCCGTAGTCGGTGTCCCAGAGCGCGAGCGGCTGATGGTTGTAGCCATGAAAGCCCAACTCGCCGCCCATCTGCAGCAGCATGCCGCCAAAATAGCGGAACTGCGTGGTATCGGCCTGGCGCACGAGCTCCGTCTGGTTGACCGCATCCTCGTAGTTTTCGATCATCACGCCGGTATAGCGAATGCCGTATTTTTGCGCGAGCTTTTGCAGATCGGGCCACCAGACCTTGGTGTAAAAATCGGCAATGGAAAGGCCGTAGTCACGCTTGATATAAGTACCGTCGCCCGAGGGCACGGGGCTAGGAAAGTCGTCCAAATAGAACACGGCGCTGTTGATGACCGGATAGGCCGTGGCATCACCCAGCAAGCTTATGGCCGAAGCATAGAACCCACGCATGACCTTGTCGTAGATGCCAATGTTGCACACCACGGTGTGACCACTGCCGCAATCGTTAGACCAAATGAGCGGCGTGCCCGCGTCACCGGTCTTTGCCCAGACGTGCGCCGTTTCGCGCAGCGAAACAGAAAGCGACGAATCGAAGGGGTCCGAGAGGTCGTAGAGCTCTCCCCCGCCCAGCATAAAGTCCTCGCTCGGCACAATGCTTTCGGCTTTTACATAGTCATATCCGGCCGATTCAATGCCAAGCTTGGAAGCAATCAGTTGCAGATAGCTCGAGTTATCCGGCGGCATGGCGAGCATAAGCGAACCGCCGGCACTCACCCAACTCATAATGTCGCTCAGGTGCGTACCGAGCCCATCGAGCGACGGCATGAGCAAAATCACGCGATCGAAGGAAGTCAGCGAGGGAATGGCATCGGCGCCGTCCAGGGCAAGGTCCACGTCGCGGTGTGCGATCTTCATGTCGAGCAGGATCTGGTCGAACTGCTCCTTTACGTCCTCGACGCCCGCCTGGTCGGTATCGGTAATGACAAGGCACGTGGGCTTTTGGCCAAAGATTGCAGAGGAGGCCGGCACCGCATCGTTGGCGGCAAGCATCCCCAGCTTATGCTGGCCCGCACTGTACTGCACGCCGGCACGCTCCACCAGCAGCACGGCGGCCATGGCAATAAAGACCGCCCACACCACGAGGAGTCCCATCCAACGAAAGCGGCCTGCACGGTCGCGGATATGTTGCGCCACGCTCATCTGGCCTCCTCCCAATCGCGCCAAAACGCCAACTTTTCGCGGTTGTCGGCGCTCAAATACACACGTTGCTTGTCAATCGCATCGATCACACAGTGGACCTCGTCACCGTCGCGGCGCATCACGGCTAGGCGCAGGCAAAGCATCCAAACCTCCTGCTCCTCGGGCACGTCGAGTACCAGCTGGTCGGTCACGGCCTGCGCCTCGTCGATCTGTCCGACATCGGCCAGCGCCGTCGCGTATCGAATGCGCAGCTCAAGGGTATCCTCGCGCTCGCAGCGACGCGCAAGCAGGCGCGCGTACTGTTGGCGCTGAATCTGAGCAACGCGCCCCTCAGCCAAGCCCGAGCCCAAGTATTCACCAAGAAAATCACAGTATTCGTTGAGGTTTTGCGCGCTCGGGTCCGTCTTAAAGGCACGCTCCAGCTGCTGCAGTTTAAGGTCGGACTCCTTGGAGATCTGCGCCACCGCCGTCGCGGCATAGTGCGCCACCTCAACGTCGTCGTTAAGCTTAGCCGCCTGCAGCTGCGCCAGGTACGCGTCGGGCTCCTCGGTGAGCATGGAGAGCATTAGGCGGCGCCGGTATGCCGGGTCGTTGACGATAAGCGCCTCCTCGAGCGGCACTACGCCTGCATCGTCCTCACCGCTCGGTACCGACATACTACGATGCAGGTCGTCGTTGAAGCGCAGCGACTCCAGCGCAGACTCTTTCAGCCACTCGCCAAGCACCGCGCTGCGCACCGATAGCAAAACCACCAGCAACGGGCCCCACAGCGGCACCAGCACTATTACAGCCAGCATGTGCCCGCGCACCGGCAGCAGGCCCAGCTTCATGAGCGTCCACAGCATCAGGCAAACCAGCGAATGAATCAGCAGCAAGACGGCAGCAACGACAAGCGAAATCAAGCGACACCCCCCTCGCCGTCACCGGTGTAAGAGATGTGCTGCAGCAGCGCCACGATGTCCTCGCCGTCGACGGGCTCCACCGCAATCTGCTTGGCGCTCAGGCGCTCGCGGATAATGGGCAGATCGCACGCCTTTGCCTGGCGCATAAGCAGATAGAGCACGCCGCCGTCGACCAAGCCCGCCGCGTCGCTCTCGCGAATTGCCGACCCAATTGCGCCCACCAGCTCGCCGACAGGCTCCACGCCCGGTACCACGCGCAGGAGCAAAAAACTCCCCATCTTGCTATCTGCCAGCGCCTGCTCCGCCGCGAGCTCTTGGCCAAAGGCAGCCTGCTTGAGCACGCAAGTACCGTCAACGCAGCGTTTATCCTGCGCCACCGCCTCATAGTCAAAAGCACGGCCCAGCGCACTTTCGACCAGGCCGCACAAGATGCGGAACAGGTTTTGATAATAGAGGGTCATTTGGTTTTCGGCCGCACTACGCACAAAGATCAACACGGCGGGTGCCCCGTCGCGCTCGATCGTGTATCCAAACATGGGAAGCCCCGGCGTCAGCTCGCGGTTCACCCACAGGTTCGAACGACCCCCGTCGCCCAAAAGAGGTGCAAGCTGCTCAAGTGCGAGCGAGCGTGCGGCATTTTCGGCAATCGCGGGACTTGCTGCCACCAGGCGTGCAAATGCCCCGCCCGAAACATGGTAGATCGCCACCGAATCGTTCTCGAGGATCTCGCCCAGAAGCTCGCAGCACTTGCGATAGATGTCGCGTGGGTTGAGTACGTCGAGCTCCTGCGTCACGGCAAAGATCTTGCCAAAGCTGTCGTGGCGACCCACAATCTGGCGCCTGTACGCGCGCTTGTCCTCGATCGCGTCGTGGTAAAGCTGTGTGAGGAACGTATTGCGATTACGCACGAGCTCGTTTTGATCGCGCTCCGCCCTAATGGCTTCGCTGTTGCGCAGCTGCACATAGCCGCACACGGCACCCACCACAAAGTACGCAATAAACGGCAGCCAGTTGGACGGCTCGTAAAAGAGACCCTGGAAGGTATAACCGTACTGAGTAAAGTAGCTCGCGGCCAAACCCACCGACGCCAGCAGCGCCGCAACCAGGCCAAAATCGAGCCCATACAGCGTGCCGATCAGTACCACGTACAGCAGGCGGTAGTCGAGCACGTTAAGCTGAGCAGACTGCGAAAACACCAGCTCCAGGCCCTCAAAGAGCACCCAGGCCAGCGCGGTCTCCAGGCATTTGATGGGCAGTGTCCGCCCGCGCATGCGGTCGATGGCGGCACGCAGCGGATGGCGCTTGCCCGCGAGGGTCTGCTCCCAGCGGGCGTGTATGGTCGAAAGATCGCGCAACAGGTCGTAGCGCTGAAACCAGCCATAGCGCACGCGAGCGACGTCGCTGGCGGGCAGGGTGTAGCCGGCGGAATCGCCATAGGCAACCGCAAGGCCGGGGAACAGCGCCTTGAGGGCGTCCCCCACCTCACCCGCCGTGTGATGGAAGGCATCGGCAACGTCGAGCGTCTCAAAAGAGGCATCCCAGCTGTCGAAGATACGGCGTACCAGCACCGCAAGCTCCTCGGCACACAGCAGGGGAAACGCTGCATCCCGCGCGCCCTGCAGAGCAACCGAGCCGGTTGAGCACGCGTCGAACAACGGCACCAAAAACGGATCTTCCAGTGCGGCGGAGGCAGTGTACAGGAAGGGCACGCGCAGGATCTTGGTCTGAACGCCCTCGCGAGCAGCGTAGTAGCGGCACAGGTCGTTAGCTGCGTGCGCGATAATGCCCTTGCCCGTTCGCCCCGCGGCATCAGCGGCACCCTCGGCACCTGCGGGCCCTGCTATATACAACAGCTGGATCCGGCGACCCATGCACGCGCGAAAGACCGAACGCAGCAGCTCGATATCGCCCACGCTATCGATATGCGGGGTAAGGTAATTAGAAAGGTAGACCACGCGGTCGAACTCATAGGCCTGATCCAGGTGTTGCAGAAGCTCTTTCCACGAGGCATGGGGCGACGGCTCATCGCGGCGCGCTTCCGCGGCAGCGACGACCTTAACGTGATCCCCGGGGAACGCCTTGGAGCAGAAGTCATCGTCAACATATGCGGTATTGCCAACAACCAGCACTTCCACGACGTTCCCCCTCCCCCAAAATCCAACTTTACTATAGTCAAGTACACGTATTTTACGCTATCAACGCGAGCTGGGGCGCCTTTAAGGCTGTTTTAAGAACTTTTTTAGAGGATGTGGGGACATCAAGAGTGCTAAATGAGCGCCCAATCCGGAAGTGCGGCGAAAATCCGAGACCGGCAGACCAGGCCCGGTTTTAGACAGCAGCGACCTGCGGTTTTGTTACCTAAAATCAGGCTATGCTCGGCGGTTTCCGATTTTTCCCCGCACTTCCGAAAATAAAAGGCGGAGGGAGTTCTTTAGAGCAAACGAATACCCAAGCCCCTCTTAATCGCCTTGTTCCAAACGTCGTTAAGCCTCTTGGGCCAATTTGCGATAAAGAAAATGCAGGTGCAACAAGCACAAAATGAACCGTTCTGCAAACGACCAATCTCCTTGAGCAAAAGTTCAGAATGGTCGACGCCGGCCACAGCCGCAGCCAAGTCAGCCGCAGACTCGTTTGCATTTTGCGTCACCTGCTCACTAGTTAGCAAAAGCGACCTCAGGGCATGGACGGCAATAATGCAAGCAAATGTAAAACCATCAATACGCCCAATATCCGCAAGCGAATCTCCCCTCCTGGCAACCCAGTCCTTATAAGATCGCTGACCAAAAATCACATCTGAAGGAACAAGGGCATCATCCAGAGAGCGATACTTCAGGGGATCAAAATCACGATATGCTTCAACCGATGGATAGCTTAGATATAGTTGACCCATATCAGTACTATCGCAGTAATAGTCTTGCATTAGCTCAAGCCGCTTAAAATCGTGCCGATTGTCTTGAGGATCTAAGTCAAATATGAGCAAGGTGTCAGTAAAACTGGATTCGAGAAGCTCTGTCGCATCATCTTTATCCGGAAGAAGCTCAGCGACAAAGGGCTTAAGATCAATGGACTCGAAATCGCAACCGTATTCTTGAAAGAGCTTATCAAGAAAGTCGTGAACATTGATCTCGACAGGAACAATTTGATGATCATCTGCGAGGCTAAAAGATTCAAATAAACGCCCCATCAGCTGAGGCTCGCGTTTAGCGCCTTCAACAATGAGCAGGACGTTCTTTTCGGACGCATTGTTCATGGCTAATCAAACTCTCCGGCTCGGAGAAGCTTCTCAATATTGTTGCCAAGCCTCAATTCACGATCGGTAGAATCGGCCAAGGTTCGAATGCCCTCTTTTGCAGAAATTTGATAAACGCAGTCGGGCCTCATTACGCCATTCTTAACAAGCGAAGTATTGTGGGTTGAGCACAATATCTGACACGATGCCTTTGAAGCAAAGAGCTTCAAAAGGCTCTCTGCCATCTCAAAGTGACAAAAAGCGTCAAACTCATCAATGAACAAAAAGCTGGCCGACTCGTTAAGTTCAAGCTCAGAGAACAACTTAACCAGAGTTCTTGTACCGCTAGAGCATGCCTCGACAAACGGGATGTATCGCATGGGATGATTGAAATACAGAACAGGCGAGCCGTCGGACTCTTTAATAACGATCAGGGACTCATCGACTCCAAAATTACGAATAAATGACTCAAATTCCGCAACTTTGTTCTCGCGTATGATTTTGTCGATTACCTTTCTTGTTTCAAACCCTTTTAATCGAAAAACGTCCATGCGAATCAGCCTCATGCGCGAAACAAATTGACGCAGCTCCGCCAAGACGCCTAAAACATTAGTTGGAAGACTGCTCGTAATGTATGAAAGAAGGCTCAAAGAGGTATCAGAGAATTCAAAATTAATGCCAGCTGCACCGATTCGTTCAAGGTGGTTCTCTTCGAAAACGCCGCGTGCGTTATTGAATTCGAAAATTCGTTCCCCATCAATCAATAGGGTCTCGTGAAGCCAAGTAGTCGGTGAAGTCTTCTCATAGCAGTAATTGATTTCGCGACCGTCAAATTCAAAGACATAGGTGAACTGTGCCGTACCTCGCCCGCAGTCAGCATTCAAAAACAGACGATCATCCTGGTCAAAATAATCGAATGCCTTTGGAAAGCCAAGCGTAATGTCAAATAAAGCTGAACCGAAATTCGATTTACCAGACGCATTTCTGCCGATCAAAAGTGCGGTTTTCACGGTTCCGTTTTTAACGTTATTTTCTGCAAACTGGTAATCACGAGAAGCTGCAAAATTAAACGAAACCGGAGTCGAAAAATTCCTATAGCCATCAACAGTAAAACGCTTAAGCATTAGACTCTCCTATCTCTTGCCGTAATTATATTACGGCAAGAGATAGGAGACCTGCACCAATTGCGTCACTACGGGAAAAGTCATGTAACCAAAGCCCATGTGAACCATGAAAACCTACTGTGAGAGCCGCTCAAACCAGAAGAATGCGGCAAATTCTAGACATGCCGACAACACTGGATAGTGACAACGCTTCAACCAGCGATTTTGTTGCAAAAAATCGGGTTGTGCTCGGAGGTTTCCAATTTTTTTCCCAGCACTTCCGAAATGATGACTTCGCATCAGGGTTCTATCAACAAAGACGGCATCCACAACAACATCCAGCTGTCGCGGAAATATCAAAGGGCCGTTGCCGGAAAACCGAACAACGACCCCTCTTGGTCATCGCCTCACGTAGAGTGCACGACGACTGTATCACTGAGAACATCTTACCGTGACTTCCAGCGACCACGACTGCGCGCCATCGGCTCTTCACCCGCATTCACGGTAAACCTCGATAGAAAACCCGGAATTCTAGGAGATGCGCCCTCTATTCTGCGAACTGATACCTGACCTTGAGGCTATTCAACTGGCTATATGGCAGATACCCATCTTTTTGCAAACGGCCCACAACAATTCCTGGGGCAATTCCTATCTCATTAGAAAAAGACATCACGGAACTACACGTCTTGTTTCCAACAGCGAGCTGAGCATATGACTCTGGAGGAATCAACGTATCACGCGCGAAAGCATCCGCCGCGCGCTCCTCCTCTTCTGTAGTCCCAGTGGTCCGTCCAATGTGCCCTTTAATAACATGCGCCAATTCATGAAAAAGACTGAACCAGAACTTATCGGCATCGGCCCCGCGTAGCGTAAGCGCGAGCACAATCTTTGATCCGTCATAGAACGTCGCACCATTGAGAAACGTGTGCTCAAGATGAGGCAAAAAGACCGTCGCGACCCCACATTCAGCCAACATAGACACAAGAAGCGGCTGAAAATCTGCAGGATCCATAGACGTAAGATCTCTGAGTTTGGAAATACACTCCTCAAGCTTACCAACATTGATCTTACCGGTCGTTATACCTCGCGCATCGATCTTGGCCTTCTGAGCCCAAGCCAAAAGTGCATATTCGGATTCAGCGGTTTCCTTCTGGCGACGATAAGCGATTCCCGGAGCAAGTCGGTCTTCATTCAGCAGCGTAAGTCTAACAACCTCAAAGAATTTTCTAAGCTCGACCACTTTAACAGCCACGGAGCGCGTCGGCTCGACCCATCCCAGTTTGGCCATTTGTGCATAAGGAAACTTCCTGGCAATCAGCTTATCCTCTTCGATAGAATTTTCGTCCTCGACCTGCAGCAACTTCTCACGATAACGCGCCTCAAGATTCATCCAAAATGCCGAGGGAACGCCCAGCACCATCTCAAGCCTATGCGCGGTATTTGGAGTAAGTTCAACTTGTCCATTTATAAGCTGGCTTATGAACTTCTCGGAGTAATCCATGCGCCTAGCAAACTCGCGCTGGCTCATACCGCGATACTCAAGCTGCTCCTTTATAGTAGCTCCCGGTGGTGTTGCGATATAAGTCTT
>USOG01000041.1 GCA_900556365.1 uncultured Collinsella sp. | reverse complement strand
ACGACCATCGAGGCCACGACCTACTTCCAGGAGAACGGCGTCGCCTTTATGCCCGGTAAGGCTGCCAACGCCGGCGGTGTTCTCGTGTCCGGCCTGGAGATGAGCCAGAACGCCGAGCACCTGTCCTGGACCTTCGAGGAGGTCGACGGCAAGCTCGAGCAGCTCATGCGCGGCATGTTCCACAACGTGGACGACACCGCCAAGGAGTACGGCCAGGAGGGCAACTTCGTCATGGGCGCCAACATCGCCGGCTTCCTGAAGGTCGCCGACGCTATGCTCGCCCAGGGCGTCTGCTAAATCTTCGCTCGACATAGCATGCGATGAGGCTCCCAGCTATCTGGCTGGGAGCCTTTTCTATCCCGGAGGACTCCTCATAACTTGCGGTGATATACGGACTGTTTTGCGTCCCAGAACGGCTAATCAGTCCGTATATCACCGCAAGTTATGGATGGGTGGGTGGATTTTGTCCTAAAACGGTGTGCGGCCCCTCGTTTGGTACACTTAAAAGTACTGGACAAGTGAAGAGATGGGGGAGAACGTGCTCAAGTTCGGTACCTACGTCCGTGTTGGAAACGCGGCCGAAGCCTATGAGCTCTTGCAGAAAAACCGCAACAACAAGATTGTGGGCGGCGGCATCTGGATGCGCCTGGGTTCGCGTCGCGTGGCGACGGCGATTGACCTTTCGGCCTGCGGACTCGATCAGATCGAGGAGACCGAGACCGAGTTTCGCATCGGTGCCATGTGCACCCTGCGCCAGCTCGAGCGCCATGCCGAGCTCAACGCGCTTGTCAACCATGTCTTTGAGTTTGCCGTCCACGACATCGTGGGCGTTCAGCTGCGCAACACCGCCACGGTGGGCGGCAGCATCTACGGCCGTTTTGGCTTCTCGGACGTGCTCTCGGTCTTTTTGGCGCTCGATTCGTACGTTGAGCTGACGGGTGCCGGCCGCGTGCCGCTCGCCGAGTTCATGGACATGGGCTACGTGCGCGACGTGATCGAGCACGTCGTGGTCGTCAAACACGACTACCAGGCGAGCTACGAGGCCGTGCGCAAGGCTGCGACGGACTTCCCCTCGCTCAACGTCACCGCCGCCTGGTGGGACAACACCTGGCACGTCACCGTGGGCGCCCGCCCGCTGCGCGCGACCCTGCTGCAGGGCGAGGCGTGCGGCCTTACCAACGAGCATCCTTCCGAGGACGAGCTTCGCGCCCTGGCCGCATCCGTGCGCGCGCTGAGCTACGGCACCAACCTGTGGGGCTCGGCAGACTACCGCCGTCGCATCTCGGCCCCGCTCGCCATCCAGGCCGTGCGCCGCGCCGCCGGCATCGAGCTTTCGGCCGCGCTTTCCCACGAGCTCGAGGGCGTGCAGATTCCTAAGTTTGCCACGGACGAGTATTCCTGCCGCCGCGTGCCCGGCGTCGATTCTAGCGAGGTGCGCTAATGGCTGCCAAACTCATCGATCTTTCCTTTACGCTCAACGGCCGCAAGGTCAAGGTTCAGATCGCCCCTGACATCATGCTCTTTGCGCTGCTGCGCGAGCAGGGCTGCTCGTCGGTGCGCTGTGCCTGCGAAACCACCAACTGCGGCCTGTGCACGGTGTGGCTTGACGGCGATCCGGTGCTGAGCTGCTCGGTTCCCGCCGCGCGCGTCGAGGGCCGCTCCATCACCACGCTCGAGGGCCTTAAGGCCGAGTCCGAGGCGCTCGCCCGTGCGATGGCTGCCGAAGGTGCCGAGCAGTGCGGTTTTTGCGCCCCCGGTCTCATCATGAACGTGCTGGCGCTCGCCCGCGCCGCCAAGGAGGACCCGAGCCTCGTTGCCACGCGCGAGGAGCTTTCGCGCCAGCTTGCCGGCAACCTCTGCCGTTGCAGCGGCTACGAGAGCCAGCTGCGCGCCATCGTGCGCTTTCTCAACGAGTCCGGCGTTCAGGTGGGCTTTGAGATGCCCGAGCTGCCGGTCAATGACACCAGCTGCGACGGTGTCTCCTACAAGCAGATAACCCGCAAGCAGCCCAAGAAGGACTCGAAGGCCCTGCTCGAGGGTCGTCCCGTCTACACCGGCGATATGGTGCCCGCCGGTGCGCTCATCGTCAAACTCAAGCGCAGCCCCTATGCCCGCGCCAAGATTCGCTCCATCGATACGTCGCGCGCTCTGAAGGTGCCCGGCGTGGTGGGAGTCTACACCTACGAGGACGTGCCCCAGCGCCGCTTTACCATTGCCGGCCAGAGCTATCCGCAGCCTTCGCCCTACGACCGCCTGATTCTCGAGAACCTCGTGCGCTACCAAAACGAGGAGGTGGCGATCGTCGCCGCCGAGACCGAGGAGGCTGCCGACAAGGCGCTCAAGCTCATCAAGGTCGACTACGAGGTGCTCGAGCCGCTGCTCGACTTTACCAAGGCGCTCGATAACGACATCGTGGTCCACCCCGAGGGCGACGTGACCTTTATGTTCCCGCAGGGCGGCGACGTTGCTCGCAATCTGGTGTGCAGCGGTACCAGCGATTTTGGTGATCTTGACGAGGCGTTCGCCCAGAGCGACATCGTCTTCACCCGCACCTACACCAGCCAGGCCACGCAGACCGCGCCCATGGAGACCTTCCGCGCCTTCGCGACGACCGACGCGTTTGGGCGTATCTCGGTGACCACCTCCACGCAGGTGCCCTTCCACGTGCGCCGCATGGTCGCGCAGTCGCTCGATATCCCGCAGTCGCAGGTGCAGGTCATTAAGCCGCGCATCGGCGGCGGCTTTGGCTCCAAGCAGACGGGCTGCTGCGAGATCTTCGTGGCGTTCGTGACCCAGCAGACCGGCCGTCCGAGCTATTGCTGCTACACCCGCGAGGAGACCATCACCGCGGGCAACTCGCGTCACCAGATGCAGATGACCGTTAAGCTGGGCGCCATGAATGACGGCACCATCACGGCCATCGATCTGCACACGCTGTCCAACGCCGGTGCGTATGGCGAGCATGCCACCACGACGATCGGCCTGTCGGGCCACAAGAGCCTGCCCATCTACAACCATGTGAAGGCGAGCCGCTTTAGCTGGGACGCCGTCTACACCAATACCAACCGCGGCGGCGCGTATCGCGGCTACGGTGCCACTCAGGGCCAGTTTGCCGTGGAGAGCGCCGTCAACGAGCTCGCCGACATGCTGCACATGGACCCCGCCGACCTGCGCCTTAAGAACATCGTGCGCGAGGGCGAGATCATGCCGCAGTACTACAACGAGAAGCTCAACGCCTGCGCGCTCGACCGCTGTCTGCTGCGCGCGATGGACATGATCGGCTGGCGCGACAAGCCGCTGGCCATGGACCTGGGCGACCGCGTGCGCGCCCTTGGCTGCGCGCTCACCATGCAGGGCTCGGGCATCTCCAACGTGGACATCGCCGGCATCGACATGCGCCTGGAAGAGGACGGCTTCATTACCATTGGCACCGGCGCTACCGATAACGGCATGGGCGTCGATACGATCCTGGCACAGATTGCCGCCGAGGAGCTGGGCGTTGAAAGCTCGCTGATCGTAGTGCGCGGCGTTGACACCGATGTGTCGCCGTTTGACGCCGGCTCGTACGCGAGCTCGGGCACGTACGTGACGGGCCTTGCCGCCAAGAACGCCGCAACCGAGCTGCGTGAGAAGATTTGCGCCAAGGCTGCCCAGATTTGGGACGTGGACGCCGCCGACGTGGTCTTCGATGGCCAGTACGTGCGCCTGTCCGACGAGCGTGCCGCGCGCGAGCAGAACCGCTATCTCACGCTGCGCGACTTTGCCAACCTGTGCGTCAAGAACATCGCGGGCGGCGACGCGCTCACCTCGCATGCCTCTGCCTGCCTGCCCGTTTCGCCTCCGCCGTTTATGGCCGGCATTGCCGAGGTCGAGGTCGACAAGGCCACCGGCAAGGTGACTGTGGTGGACTATGCGGCGGCCGTCGACTGCGGCACCGTGATCAACGAGGCGCTCGCGCGCGTTCAGGCCGAGGGCGGCATTGCCCAGGGTATCGGTCACGCGCTCTACGAGATTGTTGAGCATGATGACCGCGGCCGCCTGCGCACCGGCAACTTTATGAGCTACAAGTTGCCCACGCGCCTGGATATCGGCAGCATTCGCGTGGCCTTTGAGCCGAGCTACGAGCCGACGGGCCCGTTTGGCGCCAAGTCGATCGGCGAGGTCGTCATCAACACGCCGCTCGCCGCCGTTGCCTCGGCCGTGGCGCACGCCACCGGCCACCAGGTTCGCTCGCTGCCGATCACGCCCGAGAAGGCCCTGCTGGGGGAGTAGCGGGTCAGCGAACAAGTCGTAATTGGCGGGGCGGGGCAACTCGTCCCGCCTTTTGCACTCGTGGTGAGGTCGTGAGCTTGTAAAAGGTGTGCGTGCGCTTGCCGTTCGTATCTGCTATCATTCCTAGTCTGTGCGCTCATGCGGGCGTGGCGGAATTGGTAGACGCGCCAGATTTAGGTTCTGGTGGGATTCCCGTGAAGGTTCGAGTCCTTTCGCCCGCACCATCGCACCTGCGTCGGCCCTGGCCGTCGCGACACTTTGTTGCATATAGGTACCAGCACCTCAGATAAGCTGGGCAGTATGAGGAGGAACGTGTTGAACATCACCGCTTCTGACGTCAAGGACGCCAAGCTCACCGCTACGGTCACCATCCCGGCCGCCGACGTCGACGCCGCGATCAAGAAGGCCTACAAGGACACCGCCAAGAAGTACCGCTTCCCGGGCTTCCGTGCCGGCAAGGCCCCCCGTCCGGTCATCGACTCCGCTCTTGGCGCCGAGGCTACCCTCGCTCAGGCCACCAACGACCTGATCGCCGCCAACGAGCCCGCCGTCCTCAACGAGCTGGACATCGTCCCCACCAAGAACGGTGACTACAAGGAGCTCGACCTCGCCAAGGATCACGAGGACTACACCTACACCGTCGAGTTCTCCCTGCGTCCCGCCGCTGAACTCTCCTCCTTCGACGCTGTCGAGATCGAGATGCCCCCTGCGGAGGTCACCGAGTCTGAGATTAACAACCAGGTCGAGATGCTCCTCAACTACCGTGCCACCTTCGAGGACGTCGAGGGTCGCGCCGTCGAGGCCGAGGATTACGTCACTGTCGACCTCAAGGCCGTCGAGAACGCCGACAACTTTGCCGCCGAGGGCCGTATGCTCATCGCCGGTAGCGACAGCAACCCCAAGGAGTTCAACGAGGCCCTGATCGGCGCTAACGTTGACGACGTCAAGACCGTCACCTGGACCGACGAGGTCGAGGAGGGCGAGGAGGCCGAGACCCACACCGTCGAGGTCACCGTCAAGGGCATCAAGGTCCGCAACACCCCCGAGCTCACCGACGAGCTCGTCAAGTCCGACTTTGGCTTCGACAGCATCGACGCTATGCGCGACGCCATCAAGATCGAGATCGAGCAGGACAAGGCTTCCCGCCTGCCGGCCGAGAAGGAGAACCGTTGCGTCTCCGCTCTCGCCGAGCGTCTGCAGCTCGACGAGATGGACGCCGACTACGAGCAGTCCGTCTTTGAGGAGCTTGGCCAGAACTTCCTGTCCAATCTCGCTGCCCGCGGCATGACTCTGGACACCTGGCTGCCCGCTTCCGGTCTGACCATGGAGCAGTTCATCGGCGACCTGCACAAGCAGGCCAACGACGTTGCCCGTGAGTCCCTGGCTCTGGACGCCCTCGCTCGTGAGCTCAAGATTGAGGTTACCGAGGACGACATCAACGCCGAGTTCGAGAAGGCCGGCGTCAAGGACGTCGAGGCTTCCAAGGCCGAGTTCATTGCCGATGGCCGCATGCCTGCCGTCCGCGAGTCCATCCGTCGCTCCAAGGCCGTCGACCACCTGGTCGAGAACGCCAAGGTGACCGAGGTCGACGAGACCGCCAAGGACGCCGAGTAATTCTCGCCACCTTGCCCGCGAGCGCATGCGTGCGCCCGTGATGGGGTAAAGTTATACACCGGTTATCCGGTTGCTTCGTACGGTGCCAGCCAATGCATAGCATGCGGGCACCGTACGTTTATCTAGAACCAATTTGGTCCGCAAGAGAGAAATGGAGATGCGTATGATCGCTAAGTTCGATTCCGCCCTCGTGCCATACGTTATCGAGCAGACGCCGCGCGGCGAGCGCAGCTACGATATCTATTCGCGCCTGCTCAACGACCGCATCATCTTCTTGGGCGAGGAGATTAACTCCGTCAGCGCCAACCTGGTCGTTGCCCAGCTGCTGCATCTTGAGAGCCAGGATGCCGAGAAGGATATCTCGCTCTACATCAATTCGCCCGGCGGCGAGGTCTACTCCGGCCTGGCGATTCTGGACACCATGAACTTCATTAAGCCGCAGGTCTCCACCATCTGCGTCGGTATGGCTGCGTCCATGGCCGCCGTGCTGCTTTCGGCCGGCGCTAAGGGCAAGCGCTTCTGCCTGCCGCACTCTAAGGTCATGATTCACCAGCCCAGCGGCGGTGCCCAGGGTCAGCAAACCGAGATTGAGATCGTTGCCGAGGAAATCAAGAAGACTCGCCGCGAGCTCAACCAGATCCTGTCCGACGCCTCGGGCCAGCCCATCGAGAAGGTCCAGGCCGACACCGAGCGCGACAACTACCTGACCGCCGCCGAGGCCCTCGAATACGGCCTGATCGACCGTATTGTCACCTCGCGCGATCTCGCCGCGAAGGACGCCTAGGATGGCAGGAAACATGCAGGACAACTTTGACGAGAACGGCAACCCCATCCGCTGCTCCTTCTGCGGAAAAGAGCAGGGCCAGGTTCGTCGCCTTGTTAAGGGCCCGACCAACATCTTTATCTGTGACGAGTGCGTCGCCGCCTGTTCCGAGATTCTGGAGGAGTCGCTGGCTTCGGACTTTATGGACGCCGCCCGCAACGGCAAGCTGCCGGGCTTCCTCAACGACCACGGCCAGGCTGCATCCCAGCCTGCCGTGGACCCCGAGACCGAGGGTTTTGAGCTCGAGGACGATCGCCAGGTCATCACGCACGTGCCGACGCCGCACGAGATCTATGACGAGCTTTCGGCCTATGTCATGGGTCAGGAGGACGCCAAGCGCGCCATGTCGGTTGCCGTGTACAACCACTATCGCCGCGTGATCGAGGGCGGTGCTGCGGTGTCTGCCTTTGACGACGGTTTGGACTCGCAGCTCGATGATGATATGGACGAGGTGGAGCTCGCCAAGTCCAATATTTTGCTGCTCGGTCCTACCGGTACCGGTAAGACCCTGCTCGCCCAGACGCTTGCGCGCATCCTCGAGGTGCCGTTTGCCATCGCCGATGCCACCGCGCTCACCGAGGCCGGCTATGTGGGCGAGGACGTGGAGAACATCCTTCTCAAGCTCATCAATGCTGCCGATGGTGACATTGAGCGCGCTCAGGTGGGCATTATCTACGTGGACGAGATCGACAAGATTGCCCGCAAGGCCGAGAACCTCTCCATTACCCGCGATGTTTCGGGCGAGGGCGTTCAGCAGGCGCTGCTTAAGATTCTTGAGGGCACGGTGGCCAGCGTTCCGCCCACCGGCGGCCGCAAGCATCCCCAGCAGGAGCTGCTGCAGATCGACACGACCAACATCCTGTTCATCTGCGGCGGTGCCTTTGTGGGTCTGGATAAGATCATCGCCGATCGCGTGGGCAACAAGGGCGTGGGCTTCAACTCCGAGATCGCCGGCCCCACTTCGGTCGACGAGAACGACCTGCTGCGTCAGGTGCTCCCGCAGGACCTCAACGCCTTTGGCATGATCCCCGAGTTTGTGGGACGTACGCCCGTCGTCACCCAGACGCAGGCGCTTGACGAGGACGACTTGGTGTCGATCCTGACCGAGCCCAAGAACGCCGTGGTGCGTCAGTACCGCAAGATGTTCCAGCTCGAGGACGTTGAGCTTGAGTTTGAGGATGCCGCCCTGCACGAGATCGCCCGCATGGCGCTCGCCCGCAAGACCGGCGCCCGCGGCCTGCGCTCCATCTGCGAGGACGTGCTGCAGCAGACGATGTTCGACCTCCCCAGCGAGGAGGGCGTCACCAAGGTCATCGTGACCGAAGCCTCCGTAAAGGGCGAAGAACAGCCCCAACGCATCTACGGCTAAACCAGCCAAAAGGGGACAGGTTTATTTTGGCAGGTTTTATCAGGGAGAATGACGTTTGCCCATATAAAACCGACCAAAATAAACCTGTCCCTAAATGGTAGGTTTTACAAAAATGCGATATAAAATAGCCTCCGACCACCCGCGGTCGGAGGCTATTTTGTATATACGCAATAACCCCAACTACCTGTGCTATTCTGTGTGTTTGTTTAAGCCTCAGCGAAGTCAATTCAGACTGAAGTAATCGATACCTAAGGGGAGGAATGTAGGCCCGATTTTCGTAGATTCCGCACGAGCCGAAGACCACTAAATGTGGTCTTCGTGCGAGCCAGGACTTGACCGAGCGAAAATCGGGCATACATTCCTCCCCGACGGGCAAGGGAGAGATATATGGAAGAGATGCCCAAGAACTACGATCCGTCGACCAACGAGCCGGCGATCCTGCAGAAGTGGCTCGACGGCGGCTATTACAAGCGCCGTGAGGGCGTGGGCGACTGCACCGTCACCATTCCGCCTCCCAACGTGACTGGCAAGCTCCACATGGGCCACGCTACCGACGACTCCATCCAGGACGCCATCATTCGTATGGCTCGCATGCGCGGTAAGTCCACGCGCTGGGTGCTCGGCACCGACCATGCCGGTATCGCTACGCAGACCAAGGTCGACAAGAAGCTCAAGAGCGAGGGCATCAGCCGCCTGGAGATTGGCCGTGACAAGTTTGTCGACGCCTGCTGGGATTGGACCCACGAGTACGGCGGCATCATCGTCGAGCAGATCAAGCGTATGGGCTGCTCCGTTGACTTCGATAACGAGCGCTTTACCATGGACGAGGACTACGCGCAGGCCGTGCGCAAGGTCTTCTGCGACTGGTACCACGACGGTCTGATCTACCGCGGCAAGCGTATCGTTAACTGGTGCCCCAACTGCACCACCGCCATCTCGGACGACGAGGCCGAATATAAGGACGAGAAGGGCCACCTGTGGCACCTGCGCTACCCGCTGACCGAGCCGGTCAACGGCCAGGATTACATCGTCGTCGCCACCACGCGCCCCGAGACCATGCTTGGCGACACGGGCGTCGCTGTCTCCCCGAAGGACCCCGAGAAGGCCGCCTTTGTGGGTAAGACCGTCAAGCTCCCCATTGTCGACCGCGAGATCCCCATCTTTGAGGATTGGCATGTCGACGCCAATTTCGGCTCTGGCTTCGTCAAGGTAACGCCTGCTCACGACCCCAACGACTACGCCATGGGTCAGGCCCACGACCTGCCGCAGATTAACATCTTCGACGAGCACGCGGTGGTCGTCGAGGGCTACGGCGAGTTCACCGGTATGAACCGCGACGAGTGCCGCGAGGCCGTCATCAAGTGGTTCGAGGAGCACGACCTGCTCGATCACGTCGAGGACCTTGATCACTCCGTCATGCACTGCTACCGCTGCGACGCCGCGCTTGAGCCGTGGCTGTCCGAGCAGTGGTTTGTGGCCGTTGACAAGCTCAAGGGGCCGGCGCTTGACGCCGTTAACTCCGGTAAGGTTACCTTCCACCCCGCGCGCTGGACGCAGACCTACACCACCTGGATGGAGAACCTTAAGGACTGGTGCATTAGCCGCCAGCTGTGGTGGGGCCACCGCATCCCCGTGTTTTACTGCGAGGACTGCGGCTGGGAGGACGCCCTTACCGAGGACACCGATGTGTGCCCCAAGTGCGGCGGTCATCACGTGCATCAGGACGAGAACGTGCTTGACACCTGGTTCAGCTCGCAGTTGTGGACCTTCGCCACGCAGGGCTGGCCGCAAAAGCCGGAGCTGCTCGAGGGACATCACCCCACGACGGCGCTCGTCACCGCGCGTGACATCATCGCGCTGTGGGTCGCCCGCATGGTCATGAGCTCGCTGTACTTCCTGGACGAGGTGCCGTTTAAGGACGTCGTCATCTATCCGACGATTCTTGCCAAGGACGGCAGCCGCATGTCCAAGTCCAAGGGCAACGGCGTTGACCCCATGGACCTCATTGGCATGTACGGCGC
>USOG01000040.1 GCA_900556365.1 uncultured Collinsella sp. | reverse complement strand
TTATGGCAAAGTGTGCCCAAACTAATTTTTAGGAAGGTACCCATGACCCCCGCACAGATTGAGTTTTACAAGCGCCTCGCACACGGCCTGGCGCTCCAATTTGGCCCCAACTGCGAAGTCGTCGTCCACGATCTGGAGACCGAGGACGTGGACCACTCCATCGTAGTGATCGAAAACGGCCACGTCAGCGGGCGCAAACTGGGTGACGGCCCCAGCCATATTGTGTTTGAGTCCATGCACGAGGGCAGCACCGACGTACACGACCGCGAGCCGTACCTCACTAAAACCACCGATGGCAAGCTGCTCAAGTCCTCGACCATCTTTATCCGCAACGACGAAGGCAAGCCCGTCGGCATTTTGGGCATCAACTTTGACATTACGCTTATGAAGGCTTTTGAGCGTTCGCTCGACGCCTTTACCGGCACCGGCGGCACGGGCTATACCGAGCCCGAGCCTATTACCAAGAACATCGGCGATCTGCTCGAGGACCTGCTGCACGAGTGCGAGCAGTTTGTGGGCAAGCCCGCGGCACTCATGACCAAAGACGAGCGCATTCGTGCCATTGGCTACCTTGACCGTCGCGGCGCCTTCCTCATTTCCAAGTCGAGCGAGCGCGCCTGCGAGTTCTTTGGCATCTCCAAATACAGCTTCTATAGCTACCTCAATGAGGCCAAGGCGGCGGCCGGCGACAAGTAGGCACTCGCCTGGATTGCCCCTCCCCTTTTGGGCGCGAGTTCTGGAAAGCACGAATCCAAGACCGAGCAGCTTGGGAAGTTCCATATAATCAATGTCATTAGTATTTCGAAAGGATGGAACAGAATGGCGTTGAGCAAGGCATCATGCACCGGTCGCGGATTGATTCCGGCAATTGGTGGACATGTGCACCGCATGTTCGATGAGGGTGAAGACGACCTGTTTTCGCTGAGCCTTGACGACGTGATGGATGATCGCCCGTGGACCGCCGACGAACTCATGGGCGGCGGGGCTCGCCCGTCAAGCCCCAATCCCGCACTTGCGCCTAAGCCCGCATCTGCGCCGGCTCCTGCGCAGTCGCCTGTTTCGACGCCCGCGCCTACGCCCGCACCCACTTCGGCGCCTACGCCCGCTCCCCGCCCCGCAAGCGACCCGTCCGAGACGGCGGCATTTCTCGCTGCAGCGACGCAGGACAAATCGGCCGACAGCACCGTTATGTACAACGCCCAGCAGTTGCCCGTTCCTGCGGCACGCAAGCCTCCGGTTACAAGGCTCGATGAGCCCGTTGCCCGTCAGGTTGCCTACGATTCCTGGGCTGCAGCCGATCTGGATGAGACCTCTACCGGCATGCCGGCGCTCGACGTTCCAGTTAACCCGCTTTTTGCCGCCAACACGAGCGCCGCGGACTATGAGGGCGGTGCAGCATATTCCGATTATTCCGATGACTATGCTGGCAACGGTCGCATCGAGACCGAGGACTATGGCACCGCATCGAGCGATTATCTCAACGATCCGTACGCTGCCACGCCTGCACCGGAATATGACCCGGAGGCCGCGTCCGCACCGGCGTATACCAAAAGCACGGGCGAAGAGCGCTTCTCCGATTATTACGCCAAGGAAAAGGCGCTGCGTTTCTCGGAATTTCCGCAGGCAGTCAAGGTTGCCTTTATCGCCATTATCATTGCCCTGCTCGGTGTCATTGCGTTTGAGGGATTCCAGCTGTTCCGCGGCCCCACCCAAGCGGAGTCGGAGACCCAGCAAAAAGAGGACGATAACGAGTATCTGGACATCAACACCCTCAAGGGCGACCCCAACGACAGGGACGACGAGTAGCGAGAGCTGAAGGCGGCCGCAGGATCCCGCATCCAGCACCGGCTTCTAAGTGCTGTTTTGTCATCCAGCCACACTTTTCCGTAGTTTTAAGGTGCCTATCTCGACACTTTTCCGTACTTTTACACGGCTGATTTCGACACTTTTCCGGATGGAAGCCGAATAATCACTTGGGAAACCAGCGCCATCCGCGCGTCATTTCGCGGATGGCGCTTGATTTCTGTCCGTACACGTTGATAGACCCCATCGTGCCCGCAAGGAGCGGGCGCGTTTTATCCAGAGTCGGGGTAGAGAGTTGGCTCCACGATCCCGACGCCAACCGGCCAAGAGGCACGGTGGCCCTGCCAACATCGATGAAAGGAGTCCGTATGGACATTTTCTCCGTGCGCAGCAAGCGCAACTTCCACAACCTGACAGCCAAGCCAAAACGAATGCATCTTCTGGACAAGCCGAACGGCTACGCCTCGGCCATGGTCAAGAGCAGGCTCTCCCACCAGATGCGCTTTACGGTGCAGAAACTCGAGGAAGTGCTTTGCACTACCGGCAATCCGCACGTACTGCAGATTCAGCTGCTCGGAGATGACTCGCGCGAGCCGTCTAGCTGGAAGCTCTTTGCCGACGGCGCGTGTGTCGCAAGCGGGTCCGGAGCCTTTGCCCGTGAGTACTTCTGTGAGGGAGCCGAGGTGTTCCTGGACCTGTGCCGCGATGCCGTCGAGGCTGTCGAGCTGCGCCAGTGGAGTCAAAGGGAGTACGAGCTGCTGAGTGCCGTGCGCGGGATTGCAATGATTCAGAAACAGAGCGGTGGCGTTATCGAACTGTCGACGCCGCCGCCTCCCCAGCGCCCGTCGTGCTCAACGATCAGATCGACCTCAAGGCCCTTCTCATCTCGGAAATAATGGACACTGTTGTCGACACCGCCGTAGGTGGAAAGGAACACGCGCACGTCGCGCAGAACGAGGTTCTCAAAGAGCATCCCCAACGTTTGCATATCGCCAAGCAACCGCCCAGGGGTAGCCCCCAGCAACGCCGCCGCAAGTGACGGGTCACAGAAGTAGCGCTTGGGGCGCACGCGAACGCGGGTCTTCGAGCGCACATACTGGCTTGCTCTCTCGCACAAGCTCGTCCGAAAACCCAAGGTTTGCAGGTCACCGCTCCTGCAGCACCAGCGGGCGACGTCATCCTGCGAAATTACGCCATTCTCAATGCAGTTTTTACGCCGTTTTCATTGTAGGTTTTACGCTCGGCATCCTTCGCGCGGCACTTGCTCAACCACCGGACCAGCGAATTGCCCGGATTCTGGGACGTGCTTTCCGCTCCAGGCCTCTACCGGAAAATGCGTCCCACTCTGAGGCCGAAATCTGGGACGCGCTTTCCGCCAAAGGGAAAGCGCGTCCCATTCCGAGCATCACATCAGAGCGCGCTTGGTTATCTCCGCTCGCACATCTCGGCAAACGAAATCAGCTTGGCATCTCCCCTGCTCGCCGCAGCTTCCTGACATCCTTGCGTAAAGCCACGCTTCGAGAAGATCACGTAGCTTTTATGCTGCCGTCTAAAGAGCTCGCTTCGGTGCACGAGCTTTTGCAGTACGTCTTCGTCCACCGGTTCATTGCGCCATTTGCACTCCGCAAACAGCGCAGCGCCCTCGCCATCGTCAACGATCAAGTCGATTTCTTCCTGCGTATGCGTGCGATTATCCGTCCCCCACCAGCGCCCAACGCTTGCCGGAACCACATCGAGCTGGCCCGCGCGCGCGAGTTCGTACACGTATTGTCTGCATATAAGCTCAAAGACCGTACCCATGTAATCCGATACATGCGGCTCAATGCGCTTATACGCCATCTCGGCCATATCGTTTTGAATCAGCCCAATGTTCTGCGGCACAAACTTGTACCAGAACCTAAACATCTGGTCGCTCAGCAGATACACGGCTCGCTTATTGCTCGTCTCGTTTAGGGGCAGCTCGCGCTCGACAATCCCAAGCGACGCCAGCTTATCCACATAGCTCTTTACGTTGCTCGCAGGGATTCCCGTAGAGCTCGCAATCTCCGAGATCCTCGAGCGCCCCTGAGCAATTGCTTGCACGATCGCATCATATTGCTCGGGATTGCGGCACTCTTGCAACAGCAGGTTACTCGGCTCCTCAAAGAGATAGCCCGTAGGAGTAAGAAAAAGACGTTTGATGTTGTCCTTGAGCGATACGGCAGGATCGACTTTCTCGATATATGCAGGAATGCCGCCCGTCATGCCATAGCAAACCGCAGCGTCTTCGCGACCCATGCTATGCCACAGGCCGAGGGTCGTCGTAAAATCGAGCGGCATGATCTTAAACTGGGCCGTACGCCTACCGTATAGTGGGCTCTCATAGCCCAACACCTGTTCCTCCATAAACGAAAGAGACGAGCCGCATAGAATCAGCATGAGCCTTGTCTCTTTGTACAGGTGATCGATCTTGTCTTGCAGCAACGAGCTGATTTCGGGATTCGATTGGGCGAGATAGGGATACTCGTCAATCACGACAATCAAACGCTCCGTTCGAGCCATGGTGGCCAATGCATCGAACGCTTCGTCAAAACTACGAAACGACACGCCTGCAGCACCAACCGAGCCTGCAAGTATCGCCTGGCTAAAGCCGTGCAGGTTTGCCTCCGCATTGGTACGACGAGCTTGAAAGTAAATAGCCTTCTTGCCTTGGATGAACTCTGTGATAAGGCGCGTTTTACCCACACGACGGCGGCCGTAAATCACAGGCATCTCAAAGGAGTCCGTGCCATACAGTCGATTGAGCTCGGACATTTCCGCTGTTCTTCCGACAAACATAGACCATCCTTCCTTTACGTTATAGCTAGCTATATTATACCTTCCTATAATATAGCTAGCTATAACGTAATTCGACAAGCGGCGCACACGAAAGGGGCGGTACACCACCGCACGTGGACCGTTCCGGAAAATGCATCCCGTTCTGGAGCCAAAAACTGGGCCGTAGTTTCCGCCAAGCATGCCATCCGGAAAGCGCGTCCCGTTCTGAGTGGCAATTCCAGGACACAGTTTCCGCATGCGGCCCGTTGGGAAAGCTCATCCCGCCCTGAGGGCTCGTTCCGGGATGCAATTTCCGTTTGAGGCTCGATCTGGAAACGGCATCCCACTCTGAGGCCGAAATCTGGGACACAGTTTCCGGTTGAGGGCTGTTCCGGAAAGTGCGTCCCATTCCGAGCGGCAATTCCGGGTCACAGTTTCCGCAGATACAAGGCGACAGTCCGCCGGCCTTATCACATGCCTTCAAATATGCGATCCAGAAACACAAAACAGCAGATAGAATGCTCTTTTTCAAAAAGTACACGTCCCGAAACTTACCAAGACTTCATATCCAGCTACCGTTCACGGTCGCCGATTACCGCCCACCGATTCGGATGTAAAGATGTCGCCGAAAACAGGCCATCTACCTGCATGGTTAGATTTTGGTCAGCTTTTGGTCAGTTGAGCGGCAAGTTCCAGCTGATACGTTTTTGCTACCTAAAAGGAGGCGGTAGCTCATGACCCATTGCAATGACCAGCTCATCGACCAACTGCTCACTCAAGCCGAACAAGAGGGGCGCTGTCTGATTCCCCCGAGCACGGCGATCCGAAAAGCGCTCCTTCGGCGCACCGGTGGCACGGTTGTCTCGCCCATGCCGGGGTTGTTTGCGCGAAAAACGCGCTGGGATGAACTCAACCGAGCGCAACGCCATTGCGAGATCCTCCGCGCCCTTGCGATCATCCACCCCGATTGGACGTTCTGCTCGTTTTCGGCCGCCTGTCTGCTGGGGCTCGAGGTCTCGTGGCGGCACCTGAATGTCGTGCATGTCTGCAGCTCGACAAAGCCGTCGGCTCGCCCGGGCGCACATATTCAGCGGCACCAGATTGAGCCGGCCGGAGCAATACACAGAGCCGGCATATCGATAACGCCGCCTATCCAAACGGTCACAGATTGTCTGCTGCAAACTGGTTTTGCCGATGGTATGCCCATTGCCGATTCGGCGATCTCAAAGCACGGCCTTGCGCGGGAACAGCTGATGGAGGCCGTCGAGCAACGAGCGACCGCCCGCAATGGTCGCACGATTCGCACCGCCCTCACGACACTTCGATATGCCGACGCCCGCGCCGAGAGCGGCGGGGAATCGGTCGCCCGAGCCATCATGATCGAGACCGGTTTTGCGCCCGATCAGCTCCAGTATGAGCTGACGGACCCCTTCGATTCGACCGAGACCATGCGAACGGATTTTGCCTGGGAACGTCAAGCCAGGGAGCTCACACTGGGCGAACTCGACGGGCTTGTCAAATATACCGACCAGGCCATGCTTGCGGGACGCACTACGGCCCAGACGCTCGTTGCCGAGCGCCAGCGCGAGGCACACCTATCGCTCTACGGCCATCCTCTCATCCGCTTTACCATGAACGAAGTCCGTTCGGCAGGCATGCTCGCGAAAAAGCTGCAGACGGCAGGCATCCGGCAGACCGCGCTGCCGACATGGCTCAACGACGTGGAGCTGTAGGGGCTGCTGAGCTTATGCCCGCCTGCCTGCCAAACTGGGACACACATTCCGGTTGGCAGCACCCGCGGAAACCATGTCCCAGGCTGAGTGCTCAAAACGGGATGCGCTTTCCAGATGGCATGCCTAGCGGAAACCGCGTCCCGGAATGAAGGCTCAGAATGGGATGCCATTTCCGCTTGAAGGCCGTTCCGGAAAGCATATCCCGCTCCGAGTGTCGATTCTGGGACACAGTTTCCGGTTGAGGACCGTTCCGGAAAGCGCATCCCACTCCGAGGCCTGATTCCGGGACACAGCTTCCGGTTGAGGGCCGATCCGGAAAGCGCATCCCACTCCGGGACTGGATTCCGGGACGTAGTTTCCGCCGAGGGCTCCAAAGGGAAAACGCATCCCATTCTGAGCGCCAAATCCGGGACGCAGTTTCCGTATGCGGAGGCGCTCCAAACAAAAGGCCCCGACTCGCGATGGAGCCGGGGCCAAAGGCACAGCGTATGTAGTTGATGCTGAGCGCGAACAGCTCGTCAGCAATGGCCGTCCGCGCCCTACCCTACCCGCGGTTGCGGACGCGGCTGTAGGGCGTATCCACCATGGGCAGATTTGGACGCAGCTTGCCGTCAAACGCGCGGTAGGCGTTCTGTACGGCGGGCGCCGTGGGAATCGTTGCGATCTCGCCGATGCCCTTGCCGCCGTATGCCACGGGCAGCAGCTCGTCCTTCTCCACGTAAATGGCGTGGATATCCGGAATCTCGGGCGCACGGAACAGCCCGAGCGTACCGTACCTTGCCTGGGGCACGCAGTCCTTGAGCGGCCAGTCCTCGGTAAGCGCATAGCCCATACCCATGAGCACGCCGCCTTCGATCTGACCCTGGATGGAGATGGGGTTGATCACCTTGCCGGAATCGTGCGCGGCATAGACCTCGCTCACGCGGCCGTCGTCGTCCAAAATAACCACATGCGTGGCAAAGCCGTAGCAGATGTGGCTCTTGGGGTTGGGAACATCCGCACCCAGCTTGTCGGTCGGCTCCAGGTACACGTAGCCAAACTCGCATCCCTCGAGCGCCTTGATGGCTGCCGCGGGATCCTGAGGATGCATGCCCTGGCCGGCGACGAGCTCCTGCGTGTGCAGCTGATAGGCGCGACCGTCGTCGTACTCGATCTTGACGCCGTCGCCATGCGCGCTCACCGGGGCGGTAGGCGCAGGCTTGCCGGCCTCGATGCCAACCATGGCATCGCGCAGCAGGAAGGCGGCGCCGCGCACGGCCTCGCCGGTCACGACCGTCTGACGCGAACCAGACGTGGTGCCGGAGTCGGGAGCATTCTCGGTGGAGCACTCGCCGTTGGCGATGCAGCGAAGCGGCAGACCGCATGCCTCGGCAACGTCCTGCAAAAAGACGGTGTTGCAGCCCTGGCCGATGTCGGACGTGGCGGCGTAGACCACGGCGCGGCCATCCTCGACGCGGATCTTGCAGCGGCCGGCATCGGGCAGGCCCACGCCCACGCCGGCGTTCTTCATGGCGCAGGCAATGCCGGCGTGTCCGGGATGCGCGTAGTAGGCATCCTTGACCTCGAGCAGCGTCTCCTTAAGCGCCGTGGAGCAGTCGGCAATCTGGCCGTTGGGCAGAACCTCGCCCGGCTCGATGGCGTTACGGTAGCGGATCTCCCACGGATCCAGACCGACCTTCTCGGCCAGCAGGTCGATCAGGCTCTCGAGCGCAAACTCGGACTGGCAAACGCCAAAGCCGCGGTACGCACCGGCGGGCGGGTTGTTGGTGTAGTAGCCAAAGCCGCGAATGTCGGTATTCTGGTACTTGTAGGGACCGACGGCATGCGTACAGGCGCGCTCGAGCACCGGGCCGCACAGCGACGCGTAGGCGCCGGTATCGAAGTTGATTTCGCAATCCAGGCCGGTAAAGTTGCCCCCGGCGTCGCAGCCCAGTGTAAAGGTGCCGTCCATGGCGTGACGCTTGGGATGGAACGCGAGCGACTCGGCACGCGTGAGCTTACACTTCACAGGACGCTGGAACTTATAGGCAGCAAGCGCGGCCAAGTGCTGGATGGACACGTCCTCCTTGCCGCCAAAGCCGCCACCCACGAGCATGGTCTCGACGACCACACGCTCGGGTTCGTTGTCCCAGCCAAACATGTGGGCGCACTCTTTGCGCGTGTCGTAGGCACCCTGGTCGGTCGACTGCACCTTGACGCCGTTCTTGTACGGGAAGGCGACGGCGCACTCGGGCTCCAAGAAGGCATGCTCGGTGAAGGGCGTGGTAAAGCGCTGCGTCACGGTGAACGCGCTTTCTGCCAGCGCCTTGGCGGCGTCGCCGCGCGTCACGTGACGGCTCTGGCACACGTTGTCCTTGAGCTCCACTGTGTTGCCAAAGGCAAAGAAGCTGTCGTGCAGGCGTGGGGCGTCGGCAGCCCTGGCCTCGGCGATGTTGCGCACGGGCTCCAGAGGCTCGTAATCAATCTTGACGAGCTTCTTGGCTTTCTCGAGCGTCGCCTCGTCCTCGGCAACCACCAGCACGATGGCGTCACCCACGCAGCGGGTGATATCGCCCTGGGCGATCATGACGTCCCAGTCCTGGATAAGGTGGCCGACCTGGTTGACCGGCACGTCCTCGGCGCGCAGGATGCCCACCACGCCGGGCAGGGCCTCGGCCTTGGAAGTATCGATGGAGAGCACACGGGCGCGCGGGTACTTGGAGCGCACGGCGCTGGCATAGGTCAGACCCGGCTGATCGAGCTCGTCAATGTCGTCGGGATACTTGCCCTCGCCGAGCACCTTCTTGCGCACGTCGATACGGAAGGCGCGCTTGCCCACGCCGTAGTCGTCGCCGCGCTCCAAGCCCTCGTCAATCTGCTTTTCGCCGCGGAGCACCGCAGCGGCCAGCGAAATGCCCTCGATAATCTTTTTGTAGCCAGTGCAGCGGCAGACGTTACCGCGGATGGCGTACTTGATCTGCTCCTCGGTAGGCTCGGGATCCTCGGCGATGAGCGCTGCACCCGCCATGACCATACCGGGGATACAAAAGCCGCACTGTACGGCGCCCACGGCGCCAAAGGCGTACACAAAGGCCTCGCGCACGTCCTCGGGCAGGCCCTCGACGGTCACGATGTTGCGGCCGGCGGCAAGAGCGGTGGTCAGCACGCAGGCCTTGACGGCCGCACCGTCCACGTGGATGGTGCAGGTACCGCATGCGCCCTCGGAGCATCCGTCCTTGGCGGAATGGATATGCAGGTCGTCGCGCAGGTAGCGCAGTAGCGGTTTATTTTGGGTCGTCGTGCGCTCGATGCCGTTAACGGTAAAAGTGAATTCCTGTGCCATGGTGATCCCCTTCTACACGCCGGCGGCGATGCCGGTGCGGTCGTGGATGGCGCCATGCGGGCAGACGACGGCGCACATGCCGCACGACAGGCAGTCCACGCCGTCGATATGGGCGCAGTTGTCCTCGATGCGGATTGCGCCGGCAGGGCACTTTTTGGCGCACATGCCGCAACCGATGCAGCTGGTGTCGCAGATCTTGCGCGCAATGGCGCCCTTATCCGTGTTGTTGCAGCGCACCAGGATGTTCTGGTAGCCGGGAACGAAGGCAATCACGCGCTGCGGGCACGCCATGCCGCACAGGCCACAGCCCGTGCACTTGGAACGATCAACGCGGGCGACGCCGTCGACCAGTGCAATGGCACCGTGGGGGCAGGCCGTAACGCAGGCGCCACAGCCAATGCAGCCTTCGCTGCAGCGGGCGTCGCCGCCTGCGGAGGCGCAACCGCTTCCGCAGGCAACGTAGGCCAC
>USOG01000039.1 GCA_900556365.1 uncultured Collinsella sp. | reverse complement strand
CCCGGAATAAAGCCGCCCTGCTTCTTAAGGTTGTCGGCCGTGTCATCGGGGTTGAACACCATGGAGGTGTAGAAGTAAGCGAAGAACACGATGAGGACAACATTAAGCACCCAGTTGAGCCAACCGGTCGAAAGCGCAGAGGCAACTGCCTGAATCCAGCCGATGCCGGGGAAGAACACGGCAATCTGAGCCGGGAAGTACAGCAACGCCGAAGCGAAGATGATCGGCACGACACCCGCGGTGTTGACCTTGATGGGCAGGTAGGTGGTCTGGCCACCCATCATACGACGGCCCACGACGCGCTTAGCGTAGGAGACCGGGATGCGGCGCTGGCCGCGCTCAAGGAAAACAATCAGCGGGATAACCAGCAGGATGATGGCGCAGATGATCACCATGGTGATGATGCCACCGGCATTGCCCTCGGTGCTGGAAAAGATAGCCTGCGGCAGACCGGCCATGATGTTCGCGAAGATGATCAGCGACATGCCATTACCGATACCGCGCTGGGTGATGAGCTCACCAATCCACATGATCAGCATGGCGCCCGCGGTGAGCGTACCGACGACCAGGAGGTCGAAGATGATCTCGGGAGCGCCGGCGCCATTGAAGCTGATGCCGAAGCTCTTAAAGAGGAAGAGGTAACCCACGGAGTTGAGGATTGCCAGAGCCAGGGTGAGGTAACGCGAATACTGCGTAATTTTGGTCTGACCGACCTCGCCCTCGCGGGCAAGCTCATGCAGGGAAGGCACGACGGCCTGGAGCATCTGGAGGATGATCGAGCTAGTGATGTAAGGCATGATGCCCAGCGAAAACACCGACACATAGCTCAACGCGCCGCCAGAGAAAAGATTCAGGAGGGCCATAGCACCTGCGGCGACCGAATTGTTATCGGTCGAGAAAAGGCCCAGCATCCCCTGGAAGGGAATGCCGGGCACAGGAACGTGCGCACCAATGCGGTACACGACGAGCATAGCTATGGTAAAAAGAATCTTTTCGCGCAATTCTTTGATGCGGAAAGCATTCTTAAGACCATTTAGCACGGCAGCTCGACCTTTCCGCCGGCGGCCTCGATCTTGGCCTGCGCAGCAGCGCTGACCTTGTCGACCTTGACCGTGAACTTCTTGGTGAGCTCACCATTGCCGAGCACCTTGACGGGCTCGAACTCGCTCTTGGTGATACGAGCGGCCTTAAGAGCGGCACCGTCGATCACAGCGCCGTCCTCGAACTTGCGCTCGAGACGCTCAACGTTAACAGCGGTGTACTCGATACGACGGGGGTTGCGGAAGCCCGGAAGCTTGGGCAGGCGCATAGCCAGCGGAGTCTGGCCACCCTCGAAGCCGGCACCCTTGGTGCCGCCAGAGCGGGAACCCTGGCCCTTCTGGCCGCGGCCAGAAGTGGTGCCGTGACCCGAAGAATTGCCACGGCCGACGCGCTTGCGGTTCTTGGTGGAACCGGGCGCGGGAGTAAGATCGTGAAGCTGCATTTGCTACTCCTCTACAATCTCGACAAGGTGCTTGACCTTGAAGATCATGCCGCGGACGGACTCGTTGTCAGCAATCTCGCGAACCTCGCGGATCCTGTGGAGACCGAGGGCACGGACAGTACGGACCTGGTCCTGCTTGCAACCGTTGGTGCTGCGGACCTGCTTGATCTTGATGGTGTCAGCCATGCTTAGTTCTCCTTACCGACGAACATCTCGGAGACCGTCAGGCCACGGCGAGCCGCGACGTCCTCAGGGCTGGAGAGCTCCTTGAGGCCCTCGACGGCAGCCTTGATGATGTTGAGGCCGTTGTCGGTACCGAGGGACTTGGACAGGACGTTCTTGATGCCAGCAAGCTCGAAGAGGGGACGCACAGCGCCGCCGGCGATAACGCCGGTACCCTCGACAGCGGGCTTGATGATGATGCGGCCGGCACCAAAGTGACCGAGAACCTCGTGCGGAATGGTGCCCTGATCGGTCACCGGCACGTGGAACATGTTCTTCTTGGCATCGAGAGACGCCTTGGAGATGGCCATGGGCACCTCAGCGGACTTGCCCATGCCAACGCCGACGTTGCCCTTGCCGTCGCCAACGACGACGAGAGCGACGAGGCTCATGCGACGACCACCCTTGACGGTCTTCGACACGCGGTTGATGTAAACGACGCGCTCCTCGAACTCGGAGGCCTCGCGCTGCTGCTTCTGATTACGAGCCATGTGCTACATACCTCCTAGAACTCGAGACCGGCGGCACGAGCACCGTCGGCGAGGGCCTTGACGCGGCCATGGTAGATACGGCCACCGCGATCGAAGGCGACCTTGGTGATGCCGGCCTCGATGGCACGCTTGCCAACGAGCTGACCGACCTTCTCCGCAGCCTCCTTGTTCGAGGTGTGGGTGCCCTTGAACTCGGCCTCGAGGGTCGAGGCGGAGACGAGCGTCAGGCTGGAGCCCTTGCTGTCGTCGATGATCTGGGCATAGATGTTGGCGTTAGTACGGGTCACGCGAAGACGCGGACGCTCGGAGGTACCCGAGACCTTGCCGCGAACACGACGCTGACGACGCTTGAGGCCTTCCAGCTTCGCCTTATGCTTGTTCATACGTAAACTCCTAAAAAGGTTGATCTTGCCAGCACCTGACGGGGTGCTGGTCTTATGCGAGTGAGTCGGTTACGACTACTTGGCGGCCTTACCCAGCTTGCGGCGGATGTGCTCGCCAACGTAGTGGATACCCTTGCCCTTGTAAGGCTCGGGAGGACGATGGCCGCGGATCTCAGCGGCGATCTGACCGACCTGCTGCTTGTTGATACCCTTGACGTTCACGTGGGTGTTGTCGGGAACCTCGAAGGTGATGCCCTCGGGAGCCTCGACGATCACGGGGTGCGAGAAGCCCAGGGAGAACTCGAGGTTCTTGCCCTTCTGCTGCACGCGGTAACCAACGCCGGCGAGCTCGAGCTTCTTCTCGAAGCCCTCGGAAACGCCAACAACCATGTTGTGGATGAGGGCGCGGGTGAGGCCGTGGCGGGCACGGGTCTCACGCTCGTCGTCGGGACGGGAAACGGTGAGGACGTTGTCCTCGACGTTGATAGCGAGCTTCTCAAAGACATCGAGCTCGAGCTGGCCCTTGGGGCCCTTGACGACAACGTTGTTGCCGTTGACTGCCACTTCGACTCCGGCGGGAATCTGGACAGGCTTATTACCGATACGAGACACGGTGATCTCCTTTCCTTCTACCTACCGAGCGAATTACCAGACGTAAGCGATGATCTCGCCGCCGACGTTGTGCTTGCGAGCATCGCGGTCGGTCATGACGCCATGGCTGGTGGAAATAATGGCGGTACCAAGGCCACCGCGGACGCGGGGCATGTCGGCAACGCCGGTGTACTTACGCAGGCCCGGCTTGGAAATGCGGCGGATGCCGTTGATGACCTTAGCCTTCTTGGGACCATACTTAAGCGTGATGTGCAGAGTCTTCTGGGGAACGGTGTCCTCGACATCGTAGCCCTCGATGTAGCCCTCCTCGTGCAGAACACGAGCGATCTCGACGAGCTTCTTGCTGCTCGGCATGGAGACCGTGGCCTTGTTCACAGAGTTAGCGTTACGGATGCGCGTAAGCATATCTGCGATCGGGTCTGTAAGGTTCATACAGATTCTCCTTCGTTCTTGATGAACACGTGCTCTTGGTTCTTCGCCGCCCTTAACGGCAAAGCCTTTTTAGCGCGTTTTCCCTGTTCCAAACTGATGCTTGAAACGCTGGTAGTGACTTACCAGCTGGCCTTCTTAACGCCGGGAAGCTCGCCCTTGAGTGCAAGCTCGCGGAAGCAGACACGGCACAGGCCGAACTTGCGGTACACAGAGTGCGGACGGCCGCAGCGCTGGCAGCGCGTGTACTCACGAGTAGAGAACTTCTGCTTGCGATTGCACTTGACGATCATCGATGTCTTAGCCACTTATATCCTCCTCACATAGAGTATTGTTCGCCCCAAGCGCCGCCCCCTTGTGGGAACGGCGCTTATAGGGCAGGTGAACCTATTTCTTGAACGGGAAACCGAAGGCGTCCAGAAGGGCCTTGGCCTCCTCATCGGTGTTGGCGGTGGTCACGAAAGTGATGTCCATACCACGCTGGTGATCGACGGAGTCGAAGTCGATCTCGGGGAAGATGAGCTGCTCGGTGACGCCCATGGAGAAGTTACCACGGCCGTCGAAGCTCTTGGCGGAGATGCCACGGAAGTCGCGGATACGGGGGATCGCGACGGAGGTCAGACGATCGAAGAACTCCCACATACGGTCGCCACGCAGGGTAACCTTGCAGCCGATCGGCATACCGGCGCGCAGGCGGAAGGTAGCGATGGACTTGCGGGCACGGGTGATCATCGGCTGCTGGCCGGTGATGGCGCGCAGGTCGCGCACGGCACCGTCGATGGCCTTGGAATCGGTAGCGGCCTCGCCGACACCCATGTTCACGACGATCTTCTCAAACTTGGGGATCATCATGACGTTCTCGTACTGGAACTTGTCCTGAAGCTGCTGCTTGACCTCGTTGTTGTACTTGGTCTTCAGACGCGGCACATACTTCTCTTCTGCCATTGTTCACTCCTTCTTGGGGTTTTAAGCACGGGGCGTGGCCACGATGGGTTGTCCTCGTGCCTCCTGGCTGCATCCGCGCCGCTCATGGCATTTCGCGGTTTGGACTCGACGCAGCAGGAGCCGACAAAACAATCGGTACTATACGCGCATCGGGAGCGTATTTCCAGAAAAACCTCGTCTGCCTGCACAACTCCACAACTCCCCCGCACAAATGGGTCCCAACAAGCAATTGCGGTGAAATAGGGACTGTTGGGCGGCCTAACAGGCTTAAACAATCCGTATTTCACCGCAACTTATTGGTGGGGATGCGATTAGCGCTTGCGGGGGACGAGCTTGGTGCGGCGCAGGTGAATCATCTCGGCGGCGATGGAGATAGCGATCTCCTCGGGATCCTCGGCCTCGATGGCAACGCCGATCGGCAAGTGCAGCCCGTCGATCTGGTCCTGCGTAAAGCCCTCCTGCTCCAAGCGAGCCCGCACAAAGGCCGTCTTGCGACGCGAGCCCAAGCAGCCCAGATAGGCGGGTTTGGCACGCATGGCCTGAATCACCACGTCGATATCGGACTTGTGACCCGCCGTGGCGACGACCACCAGGTCGCGCGGGCCGATGGGGCACTGCTTGCTCAGGCTCTTGTAGTCGACCAGACGACGGTCGTAGACACCGGGCACCCAATCGGGGGTCAGCGTGCCGGGGCGGTCGTCGCACGCCACGACGGCAAAGCCCGCCGCGGTGAGCACGCGCGCCGTCGCGGCGCCCACGTGTCCGCAGCCAAAGATGTAGGTCAGGCCCTCGGGGCAGAGCGTCTCGATGTGTGCCGTGGGAATCTCGGAGGCCGCGTTGGTGTAGGTGACCTTACTCCCCTCCTCCACCAGCGAAAGCCCGGGGCAGCCCGCAATGGTGCGGCGCGATTCCTCGCCATGGTACTCGGCCGTATCGCCCTCGAGCGCGCTTGCGACAAACGACTCAAAGTCGATGACGAAGTCTCCGATGCGGCGACACGCCAGTACATCGGCAATCTCCTGGAACAACGGCGCCTGAGTCGCGTCCAGGTGCAGATAGCACAGGCAGATGGCCCCGCCGCAGATCATGCCGGTATCGGAGTTCTCGCCGCCCATGGTGTAGCGGACCAGACGCGATTGACCCCCGGCCAGCAGCTCGCGCGCCTCATCGAGCGCAAAGAGCTCGATTTTGCCGCCGCCGATGGTGCCCGCTTGGCTACCGTCGGCAAAGACGGCCATCCAGGCGCCCACGCCGCGCGGCGATGACCCTGCCGTGCCGGCCACTACCACCAGCTCGCACGTCTTACCAGCCTTCAAAGCGCCAAGCGCAGCATTCACCACATCGAGCTTTTCCATCGTCGCTTCCTATCCCCTAAAAACGTCGGTGAGCATGGCGAGCGCCTCGAGCACGCCGCCGCCGACCGATGTCGCCTTGTCCGAAATATAGTTGATGTAGCTGGTGTCGCCGCGCGGGTCGACATCGGCGCACTTAAAGCCCTCGGTAACTCGAACGCCGTCTGCCAAAAGGCCGCGCAGGCAGCCGTCAATCTGCGTGACCATGGGCGTATCGCCCGCGTAGCCAATCACGTCTCCGGCGCTCACGATATCGCCGATCGCATGGTCGGACCGAAACACGCCGGCGGCGGGGCTGTGGATAACGCGCTCCTTGCCATAGCCGGCGATGACACCCGGCACGCCCGTATTGGGCTGGGGCGAGCCCTGGGTGATGACGCGGCCGAGGAAATGACCGCGCATGGTCTCGACCACGGCGTCGCAATCGACCGGCGCGGTAAAGCCCGGCCCCACGGCGATAACGACAGGCGCCATATCGCGCGTGGTGCCCAGGTTGCGCTTAGCCAGAATTGCGTCGACCACGGCAGCGGGTTTCAGTTCGTCGAGCATCTTGGCCTGGGGGTCCACCACCACGGCGACATCCCCCGCCTCGGTAATCGCAAGCGCCTCAGCCGGCGACTGTGCCAAGCGAGCGCGAATGCCCTCGACCTCGACCTCGCCCAAGCGAATGGCCTCGCAAAAACTGATTGTGCGGCGGATGCACGTGGGGACCGCGATATCGGCCATGACGACCGACACGCCGGCGCGCACCAGACGAGCAGCCACACCCGTGGCGATATCGCCGGCGCCGCGAACATAAACGAGCATTCCCGGGACACCTCCCTGTGCTACGGTTTGAGCAGAGCAAATGCGGTTCGACCGCTACTCTGATGATTATTTATTATCACAGTATTATACGGCGGTGAACAGATGGAAACGGTTAGCGGCAATCTTGCCTCGGCGCTCAGGATCAAGCCGGGCATTACCGCGATTATCGGCAGCGGTGGCAAGTCGACCTTGCTAAAGACGCTCGGCCTTGAGCTTATGCGCGCTGGCGGCCGCGCGCTCCTCTGCACCACCACGCATATGTTCCCCGTCGCCGGCGTGCCGTGGGACGGGTCGAGCCGTCGCCTGGACGCCGCGCCTTGGAAGCCGGGCGCCTCGCATGTCCCCGGTTGCACCTGCGAGGCATGCGCGGGCATGAGCCGCGGAAGTATCTGCCAGGCGGGTGTTTTGGACCCGGAGACGGGCAAGCTCTCCTCCCCTGCCGAGCCGCTCGACCAGCTGGCGCAGCGCTTTGACTACGTCCTGGCCGAGGCGGACGGCAGCAAGCGGCTCCCGCTCAAGGCCCACGCCCCGTGGGAGCCGGTCGTTCCCGCCGGCACGGCCAACGTCATCTGGCTCGTCGGCGCCTCGGGGCTCGGCAAGCCCATCAACGAAGCCGTCCACCGCCCCGAGCTCTTTTGCGAGCGTTGCGGCTGCGAGCTCACCGACATCGCCACGCCCGAGCGCGTCGCCCAGGTGCTCAATTCCGAGATGCAGGCGCTGGGACTCAGCACCGCACGCGTCATGCTCAACCAAGTCGACACGCTTGCCGACTCAACGATGGCAGATCGCTTCCAGGTAGCCCTCAGCCGCCCCATCATCGCCACCAGTCTCAAGTAGACCCGCTGGTCTAGCCCCCAGGGTAGCTAAAAGAGCCCCGTCCCAAATTAGCTACCCCGGCACCCCCCCCTGTTAGCGGGGCACGTAGCGGCCGGGCTGGGCTCCGGTGGGCTCGCCGTCGCGCGCGGCCAGCACGCCGTTCACAAACACAGCCTTGGCGCGGCCGTGCGCTTCAAAACCCTCGAGTGGCGTGTAGTCCACAGCCTGATGCTGCGTCGCCGCGCGAATGGTCCAGCGCGCCTTGGGATCCCACACGCACACGTCGGCATCGGAGCCCTCGGCAAGACATCCCTTGCGCGGATACATGCCAAAGACGCGCGCCGGGTTCTCGCTCATCAAGCGGCACAGATCCTCAGGACCCAGCTGTCCCTCAAAGCTCGTAGCGATCGCGACGGGGCGATGCTCCACACCGGGCCCGCCGTTGGGAATCGCGCGGAAGTCGTCGCGTCCGCGGTCCTTTTGCCCGTGCAGGTTAAAGCTGCAGTGGTCGGTCGCAATCGTATCGATCTCGCCGGCCACAAGTGCCTCGCGCAGAGCCGCACGGTCGCCAGCATGGCGCAGCGGCGGGCTCATCACATACTTGGCACCCGCAAAGCCGTCCTCGCCCTGCTCCAAGTAGCATGTATCGTCGAGCATCAGATACTGAGGGCAGGTCTCGACATAGATATTCTTCTGCCCGCGCGCCTTGGCGGCACGGATGGCCTCGAGCCCCAGCTTGGTCGAAAGGTGCACCACGTTGACCGGAGCGTCCCCGGCCAGGTGCGCCAGATACAGCAGACGGCTCACGGCCTCGGCCTCGCACACGTCCGGACGGCTGAGCGCATGGCCCTCGGGGCCATGAATCCCCTGCTCAAACACGCGCTTCTGCAGCTCATTCACCAGCGTACCGTTCTCGCAATGCACGCACAGTATGCCGCCAATACGCTTGAGTTCCTCGAGCACCTCGAGCGTCTCGGCATCGTCCAGGCGCAGATGATCGTAGGCAAAGTAGGTCTTGAACGACGATACGCCCGCCTCGCGCATGGCCGAAAGGTCGGCACGGTTGCGCTCGTTCCACTCGGCGAGTGCCATATGAAAGGCGTAGTTGGCCGTGCAGGTTCCGTCGGCGCGGCGATGCCACTCGGCCAAGGCATCGGGCATGGTCACGCCGCGATCGGCCGTCGCGTAGTCCACGATGGTCGTCGTACCGCCGCAGGCAGCCGCGCGCGTGCCGGTCTCAAAGCTATCGGCCGTCCAATCCATGCCAGTCCAGCACTGCATGTGCGTGTGGGCGTCGATAAAGCCGGGGAACACCCAACAGTCTGTGGCGTCCTGGACGGTATCGCCCTCGCCCGGCTCGATTGCCGCGGCAATCCGCACAATCTTGTCGCCCTCTATGGCAAGATCGGCGCGGCGAAGCCCCTGGGGCGTCACGAGCGCGCCGTTTTTGATGATGATCATAATTGCTCCTTATTGATTGATGCAGTTGGCCACGCGATCAAAATACGAGCAGGCGGCGATATGCTCTGTTATGCATCGCTGTCCCTTGGCGGTATCGACGTCCCACAGCTCGTAGGCACGCGCCTCGACCAGCACCACGTCGGTACGGTCCTTGAGGATCGAACCGCCGCCGTCCTTGCCCTCAAGACACATAAGTGCATCGAACAGTTCCGCCGGAAAGAGCACCGGGCTCGAAGGCTCACCGTTGCACGCAAGACGCACCGGATGTTTGCGGCCACGCTCGTCAAATGCACGAACCATAGCCTCAAAAGAATCCGAACTCACGAGCGGCTGGTCGCCCGGCAAAAAGAGGCAACCTTTCCAGTTGCGTTCGACTCCCCACGAAAGGCCCGCACGGACGCTTTCGCTGCGCAGCTCGCCATCGTGCAGCACGCACGGGCAATGCTTGTCCTCGCAAATCTGAGCGACCCCGGGCCAACGCGTCGAAACCACGACGTCAAAGCCCCGGGGAACCGAATCGATGGTCCGGGCAATCAGCGGCTCGCCATAGATATCGGCAAGCATCTTGTTAGAGCCAAACCGCTTGCCCTCGCCCGAAGCCATAATGACGCATCCAAGTTTCATGGTGATACCTCCCCTGAAACCATCGTACCCATAACTCGCGCCGCGGGCATCCACATCGAAAGCGCTTATCCCGCACGCCCACGATGCAAAAAGGGGGCACCCCGCCGGTTGGCAGAGCGCCCCCTTTACATGGCTTACCTCAGCCCAGCTTTAGGCCTGGAACCAACGGGCGGTGTTGCGCTCGTCGAGGGCCTTGAGGGTAGCGGCGGGATCGGCGACCTTCTGCAGGAACATCATGGCAGCGATGGCGTACGGCTTGTAGCTGGCCTCCTTGTACATGCCCACGCGGTGCATGTCGAAGACGTCGGCGTTAACCTCGCCGTGCTCGCAAGAGACACCGGAGATGTCGGCAGGCAGCGGGTGCATAAAGATGGTGTCCTGGCCGTTGGCAGTCTTCTCCATGAGCTCGGTCGTGGAGCACCAGTCCTGATGGGTGGCGTTCTGGGCGAGCAGCTCCTTCTCGAGCGCGGCGATGCCGGCGTCGTCGCCCTCGGCGTACAGGTTGGTGCGCTTCTCCATGGCGGCAAACGGAGCCCAGCTCTTGGG
>USOG01000038.1 GCA_900556365.1 uncultured Collinsella sp. | reverse complement strand
GCCCGCATCAAGAAAAACGGATCCGTTTCGCTATAGTTTGTGCTCAACCACCACGCACGACCAGAAAGGAAGCCAACGATGTTTAGGCCCTTACGTCGAAAGAAACGCGCCATCACTGACGAGGAAGCGCGCGAGCTGCTCGCTACCTGCAAGCGCGGCGTCTTTGCCGTCAACGGCGACGACGGCTACCCGTACGCCATTCCCGTCAACTACTTCTTTGACACCGAGAACGACAAGATTTATTTCCATGGCGCCAAGGCCGGCCACAAGGTCGATGCACTCAAGCGCGATGACAAGGTCTGCTTTACCGTTTACGGCAACGAGTGTTACAAGGACGGTGACTGGGCTCCCTACGTTATGAGCACCGTGGTCTTTGGCCGCTGTCGCCTGGCGAATGACACCCCCGCGTTTATCGAGGACAAAGTCCGCCAGCTCGCCCTTAAGTACTACCCTTCTGCCGAAGAAGTCGAAGAGGAAATCGCCAAAGACATCAAGGGCGTCCAGCTCTACGAGATTACGATTGAGCATCTTTGCGGCAAGCAGATTCAGGAAAAGTAAGCCTCAAAAGCAGGCCTCATCAATAACAATATGGCCCGGTTCCAACCCACCTTGGAACCGGGCCATAGTGCTATGAAGCGTCGGCAGCTATGTGCGCAAGCGCCTCAACGAGCTCCTGCGAGCTCACGGGTTTACTCAGGTGCGCATCCATGCCCGCCTCACGCGAAAGCCTGCGGTCGTCGGCAAAGGCGTTGGCACTCACGGCGATAATCGGCGTGGTCGCGGCATCCTCGCGATTGAGTGCTCGAATTCGACGCGTGGCCTCAAGGCCATCGATACCGGGCATCATGATGTCCATCAACACCACGTCATACTCGTGCGACGCGCTCGCGGCAAACATCTCGACGGCAGACTCACCATCCCTGGCATGCGTCACGACGGCACCGGCACGGTCGAGCGTAAACTGTGCGATCTCGGCATTCAGGTCGTTATCCTCTACGAGCAAAACGCGCAAGCCCTGGAGCACATCGCCATCTCCCGCGTCCACGCGCACATCCTGAGGAATCTCGGAGCGCTTGCACTTCTCAAACGGCAGGCGGATGGTAAACGTCGTCCCCTGCCCCAAGGTGCTCGTAAAGCTCATGGTTCCGCCCATAAGCTCGACCAACTGCTTTGCGATAGGCGCGCCCAGGCCAGTTCCCGATGAAGCGCCTTCCACCTGTTGTTCCTCGCGACAAAACGGCTCGTAGATGTGCTGCTGGAACTCCTCGCTCATGCCGATACCGTTATCGGCGATCGTGTATTCATAGACGGGGACGCCATCCACCGGCTCCACCTCGCAGCACGTCAGGCGAACATAGCCGCCCTGGCGATTGTACTTGACGGCATTACCGGCAATATTGACCAACAAGCGCTTGAGGTGCGTCACGCTCACCCGAGCATAGGGATGTGTGAGCGTCTGTTGATCGCAGATAATCGTCACCAGACGTTCCTCGGCCTGACGCTCCAGAATATCGCGCACTTCGTAGTTGAGCGCCACCAAATTTGTGGGCACGAGATCCAAGTCGACCTGCCCGCTCTCCAGGCGACTCATATCGAGCGCCTCGTTGGCAAGGTCGAGCAGCAGCCCCGATGCCGTCCAGATTTTTGAGCGACACTCGGTCTGCTTTTGCAGATTGTCCGCATTGGCATCGCCGACCTCAACCATACCGCGAATGCCGTTGATGGGCGTGCGCAGATCGTGGCTCATGCGACGCAGAAACTCCGTCTTTGCCGAGTTGGCAGACGAGGCCTCACGCGCTGCCTTTGCCAGCTTGTCGCCATAGTCGCGCTCCTGCTGCAGCAAGTCCGTCAAACGTCGACGATCGGCGCGGCGGCGTACCGTCACAACAGCGGCTACGGCGCCGCCGTAAAGTACCAGCACGCAGGCGACAGCAGCCGCGACGACCTCAAAGTAGCGCTGCGCCGAGGCATAGGTGTACACGTAAAAATTACGCGCTTTACCAAATGTGCCCAGATACCACTCACCGTTGGCGTTAACCAATCTGACCTTACCAGCCAGGCAGCGCTCTTTAATACTGTCGACAACGATGGCGTCCGTCGCCGGCAGATCGAACACACCCGATATGGTGGGCTCAACGGCATTGGTCGCAACGACCTTACCGTCGTTTTCGATCACAATATTGCCGCTATCGATGGTCTCATAGCCATCGAGCAAACTCTGCAGTTTGAGCGTATTGCTTGCAACCGCCTTCGCGCTCTGATGCCTTACCGCGATAACGATACCCTCGCCATCCTGCCGAGTCACGCAGCCAATGTCTGCAACCGAATCATCCGAAAGCGTAATACGAGCGGTATAGGACTTAAGCGGATGGGTTGCCACCTCCAGCACGGGCGTTTCTTTGAGATATGCAGCGAGCGACTCGTAGCCCACGTCGTCCGTCGAGGACTCGGACACCAAATTGCCCGATGCGTCCGTCACGATCAGTGCACTCACGTTGAACTGGTCAGCATATTGCTCCAACACGGCGTTATCCACCGAGCCGTCGCGCTCCATATCGCGCGCCACCTCTCCAGCGATCTCCATAACGCGAATCAGGTTTTTGGTCGCATAGGCGCTGTTGAATGCATCGTAGGAAAGGCTCTGCGTCGCTACGTAATCGACAACGTCGGCAAAGCGCTGCTCTGCCTGAGCTGTCGTGTAACCGTAGCCCATCATGCCGGCAACAACCGAGAGCGCTATCCCCAACAGGGCGGCAATGAGCCATATCCAGACCGAATGATTGCTGCGCTCCTGAGCGAAGTAGTCGGGCGCATCGATCATGACAGGCCCTCCGTATTCAAAAATGGCACGGGGTCATCAAAGTACTTTGACACCAGACGTTCCATGGTGCCATCGGCAAGCATTTCTTGGTAGGCACGGGTGAGCTTTACGTCGATGCCACGCGTATCGTTGATATCGAAAGCGGTGCCCAGACCGACCTCCAGCAGCGGCTCATCCAGGATGCGATACGTTACGCCATAGTCCTTCTCGTAGGTGAGCAACGACGACTCGTGCGCGGCAATAGCATCGACCTGCCCCTCAACAAGCGCCGGGTTCAGATACGAGCGGTCCGAGAAACTGTAGAGCTCCTTGATCTGCGGAACGTTTTCGTTGGTACGATTGAGCAGAATGCCCTCGGGCTTGGTGGTCGACTGCACCGCCACGACCTTATCCTCAAGATCGGCGAGCGTATAGATGTCGCTTTCGGGGTCGACCGCAACCACCTGACGGCTCGCGAGGTACGGACCCGCCCAGCGGTACTCGCTCTCACGGCCCGTCATACTAAAGCTGCCCATGACACAATCGAGCTCGCCGCTCGCCAGCAGCTCTTTCTTCTTTTCCCAGTCGATCAGCTGGTATTTTGGCTTGTAACCAATGCGGGCCAAAGCCTCGGTCAATATCTCGACATCCAGGCCAACGATATCGCCGTACTCGTCGGTATACACAAACGGTGGGTAGAGGTCGCTGCCAACGTTGAGCGTCTTAAGGTCGTCGTCTTTGACTTGCGAGGCGTCCAGTTCTTCTAATACAGACGTCGAGGCTCCGTCATTCGACCCGGAACAGCCGGCTATCGCTACGACAAAGGCACACGCTACCGCAAGCGCAACAAACAACGATATGGCAACCGAGCGGCGAGGTCTTTTCATCGAGCTCCAGACGATCCTATTCACAGGCTGAAATGGTAAAAAATAATAGCAAACAAAACCACACGAGTGCCCAATGGTTACAGGCGTTTTACCATGCGGGACCTTCCAGCCGACTTTGCAGAAGGCCCCGTATGCATCGCCCGCTTACCGTGCATTAAAAACGTAGCGGTCCAGGCGGTCGCACGCTTCCTTTACGCGCGAAAGCGGCAGCGCCAGATTCACGCGAATGTGGCAGGGTCCATGGAACGGACGTCCGTCCTGATACCCCACGCCCACGCGCGCCCCCTCATCGAGCAGCCACTGAATATCGCGGTCATGCTGGCGGCACCACTCGGTGCAGTCCAGGAACACCATATAGGTTCCCTGCGGACGTGAATAGGACACGCCCTCAAAATGCTCGTCCACGTAATCGCAGAAGTACTCGATATTGCCGGCAAGCACCTGGTTGAGCTCGTCCACCCACTCGTAGCCCTGCGGCTGGTAGGCACCGATAAGCGCATGCATGGAGAGGACGTTCATCTCGTTGTAGTGGGTCTTGTTGGACACGACGCACACGCGGTCGCGCAGCGTCTCGTTATAGATGATGTGATAGCTGCCGACCAGACCCGCCAGGTTGAACGTCTTGCTGGGCGCGTAGAGGGCAACCGTGCGCATGCGGGCATCCTCGCTCACCGACTGCGTCGGGATGTGCTTGTGCCCCGACAGGATGATATCGGACCAAATCTCGTCCGAGATCACTACGCAATCGTGCTGGCGATAGATGTCCATGGCGCGCTCGATCTCGTCGCGTTCCCATACGCGGCCGCAGGGATTGTGCGGCGAGCAGAACACCGCGGCATGGATGTGGTTTTGGGCGAGCTTGTGCTCCATGTCCTCAAAGTCCATACGCCACACGCCCTGGTCGTCGAGCTTAAGCGGGCTGTGGACAATGTGATAGCCCGCGGCCTCAATGGACTTGGTAAAGCCGATGTAGGTAGGGCTGTGGACCAGCACCGCATCGCCCGGCTGGACATACGCGCGCAGCGTCGACACGACGCCGCCCAGCACGCCGTTTTCGTAGCCGATATGTTCAGGGCTCAAACCTTCGACGCCATTGCGGCGGTTCTGCCATTCGATGATGCGATCGAAGTACTCAGCGCGCGGGTTAAAGTAGCCAAACATGGGGTGCTGGGCACGCTGAATGATGTGTTCCTGGACCGTGGGCACCGTGGCAAAATTCATGTCGGCCACCCACATGGGGATGCGGTCGAAGCCCTCGTCGGGTGCATTCGGAGCCATACCGGGGATCTCACCCCAAGAGTCAACGGCGATGGAGTCCATGCCGTGGCGGTCGATGATTGAAGTGAAGTCGTATTTCATGCTGGACTCCCGTGCAAAGTTGATTGTTTTGGTAGGCGTTATTGTCCACCAGCGTGGGCGGTTTTGGCGCGGGGTTTGGCGCTTAATTTGACGGGTACGGACGAATGGCTGGTTAGTCTTGCGCGTCGTTGACGGCAACTACGGTTAGCTGGGTTTCATCGACCGCAAACGATATGTCGAGCCCGGCGTAAGCCAAGTGATAAACGCGGTTTGGCTCGTGCTTGCTGCCTGCGCGGCGTGGATCTTGGCGAAGGACCTCGACCAAGCCGGGGAGCTTTGCGGGCGGGACCATATCCTGCAGCGCTTGCGGGAACTCGACGTTGAGCTCTTGCCACGGAGCATCCTCAATCCAGCCGCCCGTCGCATCCGGGTGACAGTCGGCAAATGGAATGTAGGGCTTAATGTCGTAGATGGGCGTGCCGTCGCGCAGGTCGGCCCCCAGCACATGGATGATGGGCCCATCGTCGGTGAGCTCGACACGGTCGAGCTTGACGCAGGTGAGCCCGATGGGATTAGGGCGAAACGGACTGCGCGTGGCAAACACGCCCACGCGCTCGGCTCCACCCAGACGCGGCGGGCGCACGGTTTTCGACCACTTGACGTTGGTGCCGGACCTGTCCTGCGACTTGGCATCGGCAGCTATGTCGTTTGCCGTGCCGCCGGGCGTTCCGTTTTCGAAGCGCCACAGCAGCCATAGATGAGAGAAGGAGTCCAGGCCCTCAACCGCCGCATTGGAGGCAAATTCCGGCTCAAAGACGATGCGTCCCTGCAGATGAGGCGCCAAAAAGCTGTTGCGCGGAATGCCGAACTTCTGCGGCAGGTCGGTATGTATGTGTGCAATAGGTTCCATGCCGGTCATTGTACGGCATGGAGACGTGGGGCGTTGCGCGCAATTCTTCGCCGCGGTCTCCCGTCGTGCAACCAACGGTTGCTTGGAAGGGCGCCTGCCGCCGCGTATGCTTAAGCCATCAACCAGCAGAAAGGAGCCGCTATGGCCTTTGCAGAAAAGCTCATTGCCATCCGTCGCGCCCATCACCTTACTCAGGAGCAGCTCGCCGCCAAGCTCTTCGTCACACGCCAAGCCGTCAGCCGCTGGGAGCGCGACGAGGTCACCCCGGGCATCGACATGATGAAGCTCATCGCCGCCGTAACCGGCGAGCCACTGTCCCATCTGCTCGAAATGCCCGAGCACTATTGCCAGAGCTGCGGCATGATACTCACGCCCAACGACTGCGGCACCGATGCCACGGGCACCGCGACCGACCATTACTGCAAGTGGTGCTACGACCACGGCAAGTACACCTACGACACCACCATGGAGGCAATGATCGAGGATTGTGCCCCGCGTCTGGCACAAAACACCGGCATGTCACTCGACGAAGCCGTCTCGCTCATGGGCGCCGTCTTGCCGCAACTGGAACGCTGGCGCGCCGTGCAGGAAAACGAGGAGCGCTACGGCGCCGAAGCGCGGGCGCGCTATGGCGACGAGGCGATCGATGCAGCAAACGAAACGTTACTGGATATGGATCCTCAGACATGGAACGACATGAAGGAACTTGAACGCGCCATTTTGGGCCAGCTCTCGATTGCCATGGGCATTGGCGATGCGAATGGAAGCGAGGCTCGCAAGCTTGTCGCGATGCATCGTCGCTGGATTGCCCTCAACTGGGGATGCGAGCCCCAGAACGAAGCGTACCTGGGCCTCGCCAATGGTTATCTTGCCGATCAGCGCTTTGTTGACTACTACGACAAGCCCTGCGGCACCGGAGCCGCGGCGTTTCTGGTCCAGGCCATCGAGTCGTCACTGGTCCGCGCATAGACCGCGGCGGCTTTGGGTATTTCAATCAAAACCGCAACCGATTGGAGACCTATGACTACTGATCACGAGCTCGTGCTTTACGTTATGACCGGCTGCCCGTATTGCATAAAAGTCAAGCGATTCCTTGCCGATAACGGTGTGACCATTCCCGAGCGCAATATCTCGACCGATACCGAAGCCGAGCAGACACTCATCGCCGTCGGCGGAAAGCGCCAGGTTCCCTGCCTGTTCATCGACGGCAAGCCACTCTACGAGTCGAGCGACATCATCGCATGGGTACAGAAGAACCTGCTCTAGTACGCGCATCCCGTCCGTCCAAGGCCCCACCCCATACGGCCTAAACATGTACGTCAGCATCCAAAATCGACATTTTTCGACATCTTTGGATGCTGGTGTACAGCTTTTGGGTAGTCATGGACGCTCTTAGCCGGCTATTTGTTTGAGGCGACCTTTGGATTATGGCTGTTTGACGCCTCTGGAAAGGTTTCCGAGAGGGCTGTGGTCAAAAAAAGGCAAATATGAGTACTGCTACCTGTTTAGTAGCAGCGATTTTGATCACTTCAGGAACTATTCAACGTTCCACTCGTCCGCAGACGACGTTATTTCTCCTCATATGTTCAATAAAAGTAGCTCCTAATGGGAACAAATCTCATCAGGAGCTACTATTTATAGCAAAGTAAATGCAACCATAATGGCAACAGTACTCATATTTGCCCTTTTTTGACCACGACCCTCCAGAATAGTCGCTGAGAACGACACTAAATGACAAAATCCGGCACTTGGACGTTCTTATATGAGTAGCCATTGAAGGACACCTAACGACTACTCCCATTCGCGACACACTGTGTCGCGAATTAAGCTGGTCTCACCACCGAAGACCAGTGAAAGCTCCTGGCCAGAATCTCGATAGTTTGTTAAAGTGCCCCCCTCTGCAAGTTCAATGAGCGCTCATGTTCCAAACTGAAAAATGAAGAAATATCGAAGCCATCGACGCTCATTTTCTATCGAAAAAAATAGTCAAAACAAGCTAATTAGCTTGATAAGCTGCTTGTACTTTTGTCTACAAAACTGTATACAAAAAGAGATTCCGACAACCAGCGCTCGACATTATGCCAATCGATAGGAGGCGCTATGGACGCTAAGCAACTCGAAAAGATGATCGGATTTGCCCCCGGAGAGTTGGAAAAGGCCGCGGAGGCATACGAAAAAGATGAGTGGCCGAAGGGTCGCACCATCAAGCTGGGAAGACCGCCGATTTCTGACGAGCCAAGCGTTGTTTTATCCGCACGTGTGGGTGAATCGGTCCTTGAAGCCTTTGATGCAAAAGCAAAGCGCCATGGGCAAACACGCACGGAGCGACTCAGGGAGCTCATCACGCTTGATGCAATGATTGCCTAGTTACCCACCACACCCAAACATGTACGCCAGCATCCAAAATCGACATTTTTCGACATCTTTGGATGCTGGCGTGCAGCTTTTTGTGGGTAGTCATTGGGGACGTTCCTAAATGACTAGTCGTTAAAGAATGTCCCCAATGACTAACTAGCCGTGGAAGCGGGCTATGGGTGCAAGTGGCTGCTCGCGAAAGACGCGATCGACGGCGGCGCGGTATTCGTCGACCTTTTTAGTCTTGCGTACGAGCTTGTGAACGGTAGCGGGATCGGCGAAGGCGCATTTGGCGTAGAACCACCACTCCTTCATACGAAAGACCGCGTTGCCGCCAATCTCTTCTGCATAGGCCGCAAACAGCGTGTCGTGGAAACGCTGCAGCTCAGCATCCGTGGCAGCAGGACCGCCGTTGACCATACGAGCCAGAGCGGGGTTCGCGAGCAGGCCGCGCCCCAGCATCACATGGCGTGTGCCGGGATAGGCCTCCACCAGCGCATCCATGTCCTCTAAATCAAAAATGTCGCCGTTATAGGCGACCGGAAACGGCGCACGCTCCAGCGTTTCGCCGTAAAACTCCTTACGCGGCGAGCCCGTATAGCGGTCCTTTTGCACGCGCGGGTGCACGATCAGCTCTGCCAACGGTATGCGGCAATACAGATCGAGCACGCGCTCGTATTCGTCGTCACTCTCCAGCCCCAGCCTGGTCTTGACCGATACCGGCAACGGCGAGCGCTCACACACGTCACTCAAGAACACCTCAAGCTCGTCCAAGTTGCGCAAAAAGCCCGATCCTTTGCCCTTGGCAACAACCGTCCCCGAGGGGCAGCCAAGGTTGAGATTGACCTCGCGGTAGCCCATGTCGGCGAGCACCTGTGCCGCCCATACAAACTCGTCCGCGTTCTTGGACATCAGCTGAGGCACTACGTTGAGCCCCTGGTTGTTGGCAGGATCGATCTCCTTAAGCGCCTTGCCGCCAAAGCGGTTTCCCACCCGCGGCGGCGGCAAAAACGGCGTGTAATAACAATCGAGCGCGCCAAAGCACTCCGCATGCACGCGACGGAACACATGCCCGGTAATCCCCTCCATAGGGGCCAACGATAGAATCATCTACTCTTCTCTCATATCAACGAACGTGACAAAGGGACTGTCCCTTTGTCACATTATTCGGAGCGCAGGGCTTCGACGGGGTCCTTCTTGGATGCGCTGCGGGCAGGCAGCAGGCCGGCAACGACCGTCAACAGCACCGAAATCGCGATGAGCACTAGCGCATCCTGCACGGGCAGACTCATCAGGTTGGGGACCTTTTTGGCCGCAAGCGCCCAGGCATTGACCGGGAAACTCACGAGCACCACGACGACAATGGCAAAGACGCCGGCGATGAGGCCCTCGATAAAGGTCTCGGCATTGAATACGTTGGCCACGTTGCGCTTCGACGCACCGATTGCGCGTAGGATGCCGATCTCCTTCTTGCGCTCCAATACGCTGATGTAGGTGATGATGCCGATCATGATGGAGCTCACGACCAGGCTGATGCTCACGAACGCGATGAGCACCAAGCTGATGGTGTTCACGATGTCGGTCACCGAGCCCATGATGATACCCATGTAGTCGGTGTACGAGATTGCCTGCTCATCGTGGCCGGCGGCTTTGACCTGCTTGTTGTACGCATCGATATGGTCGAGTACTCGCTCCTTGGCCTCAAAGTCACGCGGGAAAATCTTAACCGAGATGGGGTCGGCCTCATCCGCATAGCCCAACGTGGTCAGATTGTTGTCGTAGGTGAGCTTCGACGCCTTGGCATAGCTCATCATGAGCGAACTCAGGTCCTCGGCGTCCATGTTGAAATGGATGGCACGAGCAAAGGCGCTCGCATCCACACGCATAGCGCTCGCCAGGTTGGCAAAACTCGACGACATCTGCGTCGCCATCTGGTCCATAAGCCCCGCTGCGCCCGCCTTGAGCTGGGACGATACCGTCGACGCTATCTGCTCGCTGATTGTCTTGGTCACCTGGTCCATAGCCTGCTGCAGATACGGAGCCAGCTGCTTTTGCACATAGTCGGTCATCGCCTGCTGCAGGCGCTCGGCCAG
>USOG01000037.1 GCA_900556365.1 uncultured Collinsella sp. | reverse complement strand
CTTGCAACTCAACAATCGCTCGAATCCCATTACGTTATGCATACCTTTGGTCGCTCGCCGGTAGAGTTTGTCGAAGGCCACGGTATGAAGCTCACCGGTGACGATGGTCGTGAGTATCTCGACTTTCTTGCTGGTATTGGCGTGTGTAGCCTAGGCCACGGTAATTCTGCAGTGCTTTCGGCGCTCGAGGCTCAGACCAAAAAGCTTTTGCATGTGTCTAACTACTTCTACATCGAGCAGCGTGGCCAGGTCGCGGCGCTGCTGTCCAAGCTTGCCAACGACGACGTAGATGGTGCGTGCGTGCTGGCCGATGCCATTGCCGCCGGCGATGAGACCACGGCCGCTGCGCTCGGTGCCCCGGCTGCGGACGAGCAGGTGTGGGAGACGTTCTTTGCCAACTCCGGCGCCGAGGCAAACGAGGGCTCGATGAAGCTCGCACGTCTGTACGCCAAGCGTGCCGGTAACGGCGGCAACACCATCGTATGCATGCGCGGCGGTTTCCACGGCCGTACGCTCGAGACCATTGCGGCCACCATGCAGGATTGGCTACAGGATAGCTTCCGCCCGCTGCCGGGCGGCTTTGTGGCCTGCACGCCCAACGATGTCGACGAACTGCGTTCGATCTTTAAGCAGCTGGGAAGCGAAGTCTGCGCCGTCATGCTCGAGCCGATCCAGGGCGAGAGCGGTGTACACCCCATGACCGAGGAGTTTATGGCGGCGGCGCGCGACCTGGCACACGAGGTGGGCGCCGTTCTTATCGCCGACGAGGTTCAGTGTGGCATCTTCCGCTCCGGCAAGCCGTTTGCATTCCAGACCTATGGCGTGGAGCCCGACATTATGAGCCTTGCCAAGGGCATTGCCGATGGCGTGCCCATGGGTGCCGTGGTGGCAAAGAAAGAGATCGCCGACGTGTTTAAGCCGGGTGACCACGGCTCGACCTTTGGCGGTAGCTGCTTGGCTGTCGCGGCGTGCGCCGCGACGCTCTCCGCGCTCGTGCGCGGCGACTACGCTGAGCATGCCGCCAAGGTGGGTGCCTATATGGAGGCAAAGCTCGCCACGTTACCGAACGTTACCGAGGTACGCGGTCGCGGCTTGATGCTCGGCTGCGACCTGGATGACGCTGCGGGCGATGCGCATGATATTGTTGCCCGCGCGCTGGCCGCCGGCGCAGTGGTTAACGCTACTGGTGCCCACACGCTGCGTTTCCTGCCGCCGCTTGTCTGCGAGAAAGCCGACGTGGACAACCTGATCGAGATTTTGTCGGACGTTTTGGCGTAGCGAGAGTAAAACATAGCCAGTTTGAACGGGTTCCAGATCGTCGGTGCGTCATTTGATGCATGGTTGGACGGTCTGGAACCCTTTTTGCCATAAATCTGCAATGGCCAGGAGAGCCTTTGGACAAAAATGCCAAATATGAGTACTGTCACCAGTTGAATGTCATATTTGGCATTTTTGGCCACGGCCTTCGTGGCAGACGTGTTGGTGGGTCGAATCCCATGCGCCGGGCCCAAACAAAAACGGTCCCCTTTCGAGGACCGTTTCCAATTCAATGGTGGGCGATGAGGGATGTCCGCGTGCGGCTGGCGCCGCCCGCGCCCCGCTTCGTCGCTCCGCTCCTCGCGTGCTGCGCTGGAAAACGCTTCGCGTTTCCTCAGCTCCGCACCCTGTCGGGTTCGAATCCCATGCGCTGGGCCCAAACAAAAACGGTCCCCTTTCGAGGACCGTTTCCAATTCAATGGTGGGCGATGAGGGATTCGAACCCCCAGCCTTGTGCGTGTAAAGCACCTGCGCTAACCGTTGCGCCAATCGCCCGTGCGGAGAGAGTATAGCAAAACAATCGCCCCATTCACCTCATATCCATTAAAGGTAACCGGCGCGTGTCGGCGCGGAGCTGATTCAGTTGAGATTGCCTGAACATTCCGTCCCTCTTTACGCCCTCGGGTATACTCAAAAGCTACTGATTCGATTTGATACCCAGCAACAGCAGAGGGGATAGTATATGTGCGGTTTTGTCGGTTTTGTCGGTGGGACGGATAACCAATCCGAGGTGCTCACCAAGATGATGGACCGCATCGTCCATCGTGGTCCCGACATGGGCGGCCAGTTTATCGACGGCCGCGTTGCCCTGGGCTTCCGCCGCCTGTCGATCCTCGACCTGACCGAGGCCGGCGCTCAGCCCATGGCCAATGAGGACGGCAGCGTCGTCATCGTATTCAACGGCGAGATCTACAACTTCCAGGAGCTTCGCTCCGAGCTCGAGGCCAAGGGCTATAAGTTCCACTGCGGCGCCGACACTGAGAGCCTCCTGCACGGCTACGAAGAGTGGGGCGAGGCCGTACTCGATCGTCTGCGCGGTATGTACGCCTTCGTCATCTGGGACAAAAAGAAGAACAAGCTTTTTGGCGCCCGCGACATCTTTGGCATCAAGCCGCTCTACTACTATCCCATGGCCGATGCGGGCGACGGCGCTCCGGGCGTGCTCTTTGGTTCCGAGATCAAGAGCTTCTTGGACTACCCGCACTTCCACAAGGCGGTCAACAAAAAGGCCCTGCGTCCGTACATGACGCTGCAGTATTCGGCAACCGAGGAGACCTTCTTCGAGGGTGTCTACAAGCTGCCACCGGCGCATTACTTTACCGTCGATATCCCGACCGGCAAGATGAACATCGAGCGCTACTGGGATTGCGATTACTCTGCCGTCGAGAAGCCGTTCGAAGAGTATGTCGATGAGCTGGACGAAGTCGTGCACGAGAGCGTCGAGGCCCATCGCATCGCCGACGTCAAGGTCGCGTCGTTCCTCTCCGGTGGCGTCGACTCCAGCTACATCGCCGCTTGCCTCATGCCCGACAAGACCTTCTCGGTGGGCTTTGACTACAAGAACTTCAACGAGACCAACTACGCCAAGGAGCTTTCCGATAAGCTCGGCGTCGAAAACGTTCGCAAGATGATTACCGCCGACGAGTTCTTCGGTGCGCTCGAGGACATCCAGTATCACATGGACGAGCCACAGTCCAACCTGTCTTCCGTGCCGCTGTGGTTCTTGGCCGAGATGGCCCGCAAGGACGTCACCGTCGTGCTTTCGGGCGAAGGCGCCGACGAGCTCTTTGGCGGCTACGCCTACTACGAGGACACGGTCCCGGTGCGCAAGTACAAAAAGATGGTGCCGCTGCCCATCCGTCGCGCGCTCGGTAACCTGGCGCTGCATATGCCGTACTTCAAGGGACATAACTTCCTGGTCAAGGGTGCCGAGATCCCCGAGAAGTCGTTCCTGGGACAGGCTCTGGTATGGCCGGAGCGCGAGGTCGACGGCGTGCTCAAGCCCGAGTACAACACCGGCGACGGCGCCTTCGAGCTCGCCGCTCCCATCTATGCGCGCGTGAAGGGTCAGCCCGAGCTGGTCAAAAAGCAGTACCTGGACATGAATATGTGGCTCCCGGGCGACATTCTGCTCAAGGCCGACAAGATGTGCATGGCACACTCGCTGGAGCTGCGCGTGCCCTTCCTGGACCGCAAAGTCATGGAGTTCGCCGAGCACATTCCCGACCGCTACCGCATCAACGAGAACGGCAACAAACAGGTACTCCGCCACGCTGCCAACAAGTCGCTGCCCGATGAGTGGGCCACCCGTCCCAAGGTGGGCTTCCCGGTGCCGATTGTCTACTGGCTGCGCGAGCAAAAGTGGTACGACTATGTCAAGGAGTACTTCACCGCGCCGTGGGCAAGCGAGTTCTTCGATACCGACGAGCTCATGCACCTGCTCGATCTGCACTTTGCGGGCAAGGGCGATTTCCAGCGCAAGATCTATACGCCGCTCGTGTTCTTGGTGTGGTACAAGCGCTTCTTTATCGACGAGGACCAGCCCGCTGTTCAGGCTGCCTAGCCTCGGCTTACGAACGCCTGCGCGTAACGGCTCCTCCGGGAGCCGTTTTTGCGTGGGTGCGTTTCAGTTACTATAAAACCGTCCCTGCCAAATGGCTGAGAAAGGTGAAAGATGCACCATTCGGATTCCGCGACCGTGACCACGGTCGATACGCTTGCCAAGCTTCTCGATGTGTGCGGCGAGCTGCGCGCATCAGAGCAGGTTGACGAGCGTGCCGTGACCGGCTGCTCGTTTGATTCGCGCGCGGTCTCGGCAGGTGACGTATTCTTTTGCAAAGGTGCTGCCTTTAAGCCCGCGTTTTTGAGCATGGCGCTCGATGCGGGCGCCGTCGCATTTGTGTGCGAGGAGTCACTGGTCGAGTCTCTGGAGCCGCTGGCGCAGGAGAGCGGTGCTGCGATGCTGGTTGTTGATAGTGTTCGCACGGCCATGGCCCTGCTGCCGCCGGAGGTCTACGACCGTCCCGACCACGACGTCAAGATCGTGGGCATCACCGGCACCAAGGGAAAGACCACAGCCGCTTTTATGCTCCAGTCCATCATCAAGGCGGCGGGCGAGTCCTGCGGCATGATCGGCTCGGTGAGTACCGACGATGGCATCGAGTGCTACGAGAGCACCAATACTACGCCCGAGGCCCCCGAGGTCTGGCGCCATATCGCCAACTGCCGCACGTCCGGTCGCCAGTCCATGGTCATGGAGGTTTCGAGCCAGGCGCTCAAGTACCAACGCGTCGAGAATCTGCCGTTTGACGTGGCGTGCTTCCTCAACATCGGCCGCGACCACATCTCGCCGATCGAACACCCCACGTTTGAGGATTATTTTGAGAGCAAACTTAGGATCTTTGACCAGGCAAAGACCGCCGTGGTGAATCTGGGCACCGATGAGGTTGACCGTGTGCTAGAGGCAGCGTCGACGGCCGAGCGCTTGGTGACCGTTGGCGTCGAGCATCCCGAGGCAAGCCTGTGGGCGAGCGATGTCCGCATGCTCGGCTTTAACATCGAGTTCAACTTACATGGCCTGTGTGCCGACGAGTCCGAGGCGGGGGAGAAGGTCCTGCTGGGTATCGCTGGAGACTTTAACGTGGAAAACGCGCTGGTCGCTATCGCCGCTGCGCGCGAGATCGGCATCGGTATCGAGGCTATCAAGAAGGGCCTCTCCAAACTGCGTGTGCCGGGCCGTATGGAGGTCGTGGAGTCGAAGGACGGTCGCGTGATCTGCGTCGTCGACTATGCGCACAACCAGCTTTCGTTCCGTTCGCTTTTCTCGTCGGTCAAGCGCGCGTTTCCCGCCAGCCCGGTCATCGCAGTGTTTGGCGCTGCCGGCGGCAAGGCGCAGGAGCGCCGCGAGCAGCTTCCGCGCGAGGCCGCACCATATTCCGACCTGATGATCTTTGCCAACGAGGACCCGGCTCACGAGGACCCGATGAAGGTCTGTCGCGAGCTTGCTGAACATGTTCCCGACGATACGCCGAACAAGATCATCCTCGACCGCGAAGCCGCTGTGCATGCGGCGTTCAAGGCGGCGCGCGAGGAGTACGTCAACCCCGATGCTCCCACCATTGTCTTGCTGCTGGCAAAGGGTGACGAGGAGCTCATGCACGTGGGCGACGAGTTCGTGCCCATCGAGAGCGACCTTTCGCTGGCCAATCGCCTGATCGATGTTACCCAGTTTGACTAATGAACCATGATGGCGGCGGCGCCCTGAGTGCGCTGTCGCCATAAGCGTGTTCCCTCAATCAAAACATGCCGTCCAAGTCCAAACCCTTCTACGTAAACGGAGTAACCATGTCCCACAATACCCTGCCGACCGTCGCTGAGCTTTCGGGCGAGATGCGCGAGCGCTTGGCCAAGGTCAAGTACGTCTTTACCGACCTGGATGCCACGATGCTCGCACCCGGCTCGTGCGTGCTGCGCGACAACGACGGCAACCCCTCGACCAAACTCGTCGAGGCCGTCGTGGCGCTCGCTCGCGCTGGTATTCAGGTGGTTCCCACCTCGGGCCGCAACCGTACCATGATCCACGAGGATGCGCGCGTGCTCGGCCTCAACTCCTACATCGGCGAGATGGGCGGCCTGGTCATGTACGACCTCAAAGCCAACGATTGGGAGTATCTGACCGGCGACATGCCCTACGACTCCTCTTGCGGCCTCACGCCGCACCAGGTGATCGAGCAGACCGGCGTGTGCGAGAAGATCCTCGCCCGCTGGCCGCACAAGATCGAGTATCACAACGACATGTCGACCGGCTACAAGTACCGTGAGGTCACCGTCGGCATGCGCGGCGATGTGCCCGACGATGAGGTTCAGGCCATCCTGGACGAGGCCGGCTGCGGTCTGATCTGGGCTTGCAACGGCCATCTGACTCACCTGTCCAAGCCGACGACGCTCGAGCTCGATCGCGTCGAGGACGGTCGCGCATTCAACATCAACCCCGCGGGCCTCAACAAGGGCGTCGCTATTGCGCGCTTCTGCGAGCACCTAGGGATCGAGCGCGAGGAGACGTTGGCGCTCGGCGATTCCGAGTCCGATTTCTACATGGCCGATCACGTGGGCACGTTCTGCCTGGTCGAGAATGGCCTGACGAGCGCCGGCGCGCCCGAGTTCCTGGCTGCCTGCGAGAACGCTTTCGTTACGCGCGGCAAAATTGTCGACGGTTGGGCGGCGACGGCAGAGCTGCTGGTCGCGGCGCGTTCGTAGCGCGGCGTCGCCGCACGTGGACATGTCTTTTCGAGAGAGACTGGTGAGGTAATGTCCGATATCGAGAATCCGGCAGGCGACACGCGCCCGATTGGCGTGTTCGATTCTGGTTTGGGCGGTCTGACGGTTGCGCGCGCGATTGCGACGGCGTTGCCGCACGAGTCCGTCTACTACTTTGGTGACACCAAGCGCTGCCCCTACGGCACGCGCACCGAGGATGAAGTGCGCTCGTTTGCGCTGCAGGCGGGCCGCTGGCTATCGAGGCACGACGTTAAGATCATGGTCATCGCCTGCAACACGGCGACCGCCGCGGCCTTGCGTTTGGCTCAGCAAGTGCTCGACGTTCCCGTGATCGGTGTGATCGCGCCGGGTGCCCGTGCGGCGATCAACAGCACGCGTACGCGTCGCGTGGGCGTGCTCGCCACCAATCTCACCATTCGCTCGGGCGCCTACACGCGCGCCATCCAGGATTTGGATGCTGGTGTCGATGTGTATGGCTGCCCGGCTTCGAGCTTTGTCGAGGTCGTCGAGCACGAGCTCGCCTCGGGCGCGCATCTGCAGGAGCAGTGGCTCGAGAACGAGGATATTTTTGATACGCCAGCCGTTCGCGCGCTGGTGGGTGCCACGGTTGAGCCGCTGCGCGACCACGGTATCGATACCGTGGTGCTCGGCTGTACGCATTTTCCGCTGTTGGTGGGACCTATCCGCCATGCGCTGGGGCCTGGGGTGCGCGTCGTGAGTTCCGCCGAGGAGACCACACGCGAGCTGACCGATATCCTCACGCGCCGCGAGCAGCTGGCGGGCGACGCCGCCGAGCCGCAGCATCGTTTTGCCACGACGGCCGATAACATTGCCGAGTTTGCGGTGGCGGGCAGCTTTATCTTTGGTCAGCCGCTCAAGAGCATCGAACATATCGATATCGATGAGCTGAAATAGATGTAAGGCAGCCGTCAAGGCCTTCGCCACATCTTTTGCCGAAAGGATATTTCTATGGAGTACATGCAGGTCAACCGCGCTAACGGTCGCGCCGCCAACGAGTTGCGCCCCGTTAAGCTCACCCGTAGCGTCATGAAGCACGCCCACGGCTCGTGTTTGGCCGAGTTCGGCGACACGCGCGTGCTGTGCGCCGCCACTATCGAGGAGGGCGTGCCGGGCTGGCGAAAGGGAGCTAAGGCCGGCTGGGTGACCGCGGAATACGCCATGCTGCCGGCGTCGACCGGCAAACGTTGCAAACGCGAGCACGCCAACCGCAAGGGTCGCTCCATGGAGATCGAGCGCCTCATTGGCCGCAGCCTGCGTACCGTCGTCAACATGAAGGCGCTCGGCGAGTACACCGTCACCGTCGACTGCGATGTGATTCAGGCCGATGGCGGCACGCGTACAGCGAGCATCACCGGCGCCTGGGTGGCGCTGCACGACGCCTTCGCCATGTGGGTCGAGGCGGGAAAGATCGAGCGCATCCCGCTTATCGGCCAGGTGGCTGCCATCTCCATGGGCGTTGTCGACGGCAATACGCTGCTTGACCTCGATTATTCCGAGGACAGCCATGCCGAGGTCGACATGAACCTCGTCGCTACCGACACCGGTGAGATGATCGAGCTCCAGGGCACCGGCGAGCAGGCGCCCTTTGACCGCAAACGCCTCAACGCCCTGCTCGACCTGGGCGACAAAGGCATCGCCGAGCTCATCGAGCTCCAGCGCCAAGCCCTCGCCTAACCTGCCAAAAAGGGACAGGTTTATTTTGGTAGGTTTCATCTGCGGAGACGTCTAGACACAAGACTGCCGTTGATTGAGAGGGGAGAGGCAGAGGCCCTCGTCGCCCTCGGCGCGGCATTGCTATAGAGACAAGGAGGCCAGTTATGGCACTTGAGAAGATCGACATCGACACCCTCGACCCGGCGGCGACCATCGTCGTGGCAACCGGAAACGCTCATAAGCTCACCGAGATCGAGGCCATTTTGGGCAAGGTCATGCCCGAGGTGCGCTTTGTGGCGCTCGGCCAGCTGGGCGATTTTGAGGACCCCGAGGAAAACGGCACGACGTTTTTGGAGAACGCCATCATCAAGGCGCAGGCTGCCGTCGAGGAGACGGGGCTCATGGCCATTGCCGACGATTCGGGCTTGGTCGTTGATGCCCTGGACGGCGAGCCGGGCGTGTATAGCGCGCGCTATGCGGGCGTGCATGGCGACGATGCCGCCAACAACGCCAAGCTGCTCGTTAACTTGGAAGGCGTGGCAGACGAGGATCGCACCGCGCGTTTTATGAGTGTCGTCGCGCTCATCGACACGGATGGTCTGGTCACCTATGGTGAGGGCGCCTGCGAGGGCGTTATCGCGCACGAGGGCCGCGGCGATCACGGCTTTGGCTACGACCCGCTGTTCCTGCCGGTCGACACGCCGGGCAAGACCATGGCCGAGCTGACGGAGGACGAGAAGAACGCCATCAGCCATCGATTCCATGCGCTCGAGCACCTATCCGCCAAACTGACGGGCGAGGAGTAGGCCGTGCGTGCGGTGGTGCAGCGCGTACTCAACGCCGGCGTGACGGTCGACGGCGAGTGCGTGGGCCGCATTGGACGCGGCTACCTGGTGCTGCTGGGTGTGGGCCATGGCGATACGCGTGCCGAGGCCGATAAGCTGTGGGGCAAGCTCCGCGGGCTGCGCATCAACGAGGACGAGAACGGCAAGACCAACTTGGCGCTTGCCGATGTCGACGGTGAGGTGCTCGTGGTGTCGCAGTTCACGCTGTTCGCTGACTGCCGCCACGGTCGCCGCCCATCGTTTACGGATGCCGGCGCGCCCGATGTTGCCAACGAGCTCTACGAGTACTTCCTGACGCTCGTTCGCCAAGATGTCGAACACGTGGCGCACGGCATTTTTGGCGCCGATATGAAAGTCGACTTGGTCAACGACGGCCCATTCACCATCGTCTTGGACACCGATAACCTTTAGGTTACGCGGTTTTACCAAACCGCGTAACTACTCGACGCTGCACGGCCACCATTCGGCCAATCTGTTGCTCAAACCGTCGCTCGCGTACCAAAGTACGCGTCGCTCCTCTTTCGCAACACCTTGGCTCGAATGGTGGCCGTTCGCTCATATGACCCAATCCGCTGTCAAGAGCCACAATGGCCCCGCCGACCGCTTGCAATCGGTCGGCGGGGCCTGCCGTTGAACCCGTCCCGGTCCGCCCCCGGCATGTCGTCGACGCCTTCGGCTCAGTCTCATATCCGCGGATACCGCTCCGGCGGCCCGCAATCCTCTCCTTCGGTGGGGCTCCCCAAGTCTGACTACGCGCATGCGGCCGCTGCCGCGCGCCCAGCGAAAGCGGGGGTATCCCCGAAGGCTGCCCGGCTCGCCGGGACGGGGGCTATGTCTATTCGGTTGCCTCCCGGCACATCGCGCCGAGGGCCCACAGCCACCTCACGAGCTCGGCGGCGGTGGCGGCGTTCGCCTTCGCCTGGGGCATGCCCCTGGCGAGCATCTCCTCGCGGCGCCGGAGCAGGCGCTCGGACCCCTTCCTCCCGTGCATCCTCACCTCGAGCGGGACGCCGCTGCCCTTGGGCATCAGCTTCGGTTGGTGGCTCGCTTGGACGTAGCTCCAGGACCCCTCGACAGCCAATCTCCTGACGAGGGCGTTGCCGGCCCCGCTGATCCCGCCGAGGCGCACGGAGTCCGCGCTCGACCTCTGCTTCGGGGCGAGGCCGAAGTAGGACGTCACCTGCCTGCCGGAGCGGAACCTCGAGAAGTCGCCGACCTCGGACGCGAAGGCGGCGGCGAGCGCGAACCCGCACCCCTTGATCGACTGGAGCGCCTCGACCTCCGCCGAGAGGGGGCCCGCCGCGACGGCGGCCCTGTACTCGGCGAGGAGGTCGTCGC
>USOG01000036.1 GCA_900556365.1 uncultured Collinsella sp. | reverse complement strand
TTATCGAGCAGCATCTTAAAGCGGACATTGTCGGGATCTTGCTCGAGCATGGCCTCGTAGCGCTGCTTGACCGCGGGGCCCATCTTGCCCTGGCACATCGCCCAGCCCGCAAGCTCGGCATCCCCAGCCAAATTGGAAGTTACGCGGTCGATAATCTGCTGATAGTAGCTCTGGTCGGCCCCAAAGCCGCAGGTGCCAAACAGGAACACGCGCTTACCGTGCAAGGCGGAGAGCAACGCCGCGACCGAAGGCGTGCACGCGCCCTTGTCGCACCAAAAACCGACGAGCACCGTGTCGGCCGCGCAGGCGCCCTGCGCCTCGAGCGCAACCTGATCTGCATCCGCATCGTCGCTCAACGCCGCGGCATGGACAAACTCAACACCCGCAGCCTGTAGAGTGCGCTTGATCGCACCCGAAACCATCCTGGTATTACCGCTCTTGCTGTTAACCACCAAAGAGCACGTCATAGTCACGTTGCCTCGTATCCCCCAAAACTAAAGCCACTAATGCAATTTATTAGATGACTATCTTAGTACTAACGTGACAGATGTAAACCACCGTCTGTCGATTAATTAATTTGCCCCACGGGCTTGCTTACTGGGCAAACTGGCTGCGGTAGAGTTCGGCGTAGAAGCCGCCTGCCGCTAGCAGCTCGTCGTGCGTGCCGCGCTCGATAATCTGGCCGTCGCGCATGACCAGAATGCAGTCGGCGTTGCGAATCGTGCTCAGGCGATGCGCCACGACAAAGCTCGTACGGCCGGCCATGAGCTCGTCGAATGCTGCCTGCACCTGCAGCTCGGTGCGTGTGTCGATACTCGAGGTCGCCTCGTCCAGCAGCAGAATCGCCGGGTCGGTGAGCATGACGCGTGCGATGCACAGCAGCTGCTTTTGGCCCTGGCTAAACGTGCCGCCGTCCTCGCCGATCACCGTATCGTAGCCGCCTGGCAGCTGCACGATAAACTTATGCGCATGAGCGCGCTTGGCGGCTTCGACAACCTGCTCGCGCGTAGCTCCTGGGCAACCGTAAGCGATGTTGTCCGCCACCGTGCCCTCGAACAGCCAAGTGTCCTGCAGCACCATGCCAAAGGCGCGGCGCAGGCTTGCGCGCGTGTAGTCACGCGAGGAACGACCATCGACCGCAATGCGACCGGCATCGATATCGTAAAAACGCAGTAGCAAATTGATGAGCGTCGTCTTGCCACAGCCCGTAGGACCGACAAGGGCAAAGCGCATGCCGGGCTTAGCCTCGATGCAGATGTCCTGCAGCAGCTTGCGGTCGGGCACATAGCTAAAGTCCACGTGCTCAAAGGTCACCTCGCCACGCGGGGCGGCAAGTTCCACGGCGCCCGTCGCGTCGGACTCCTGCTCGCGCGCGTCGAGCAGCGCAAACATGCGGCGTGCCGAGGCGTACGCCGTCTGGATCTGCGTAATGACGTTGGTGACCTCGTTGAACGGCTTGGTGTACTGGTTGGCGTAGGACAGGAAGATCTGCACGCCGCCCACCGTGAGTGCCGCGGGCACGCCCGTGATCACGCCCACGCAGCCAATCACGGCCACCACGGCATAGATGATGTTATTGATAAAGCGCGTGCCGGGGTTGGAGAGCGAACCCATAAACTGCGCGCGCTCACCTGCCGCATAGAGCTCGGCGTTGAGGGCATCGAAGCGCTGCTGAGCGTTGGGACCATAGGCAAAGGCGTCGACAAGTTTCTGCTCGCCTACGTACTCCTCGATATGACCACCGAGCTGCCCTTGAATACGCTGCTGTGCCGTAAAGCTTTTGTTGGAAAGCTTGGCGATAGCGCCGGCTGCAAAAATGGAAAGCGGCGTGACGAGCACCACCACGAGCGTCATGGTCAGGTTAATGGAGAGCATAAACGCGAGTGTGCCCATGATGGTGATAACACCGGTGAAGAGCTGCGTGAAGCCCTGCAGCAGACCGTCGCCCACCTGGTCGACGTCGTTGACCACGCGGCTCATAAGGTCGCCGTGGGCATGGCTGTCGATAAAGCTGAGCGGCATGCGGCTGAGCTTGTCACTCGCCTCCACGCGCATGTCGCGCACCGTTTCGTAGGACAGGCGGTTGACGCAATAGCCCTGCAGCCACTGGAAGGCCGCAGCACCTACGACGACAATTGCGAGCTTGGTAACGAGCGGTAGCAGCACATCGAAGTCCACCTGCCCGGTGGCGACGATAAGGTCGATGCCCTCGCCGATGAGAATAGGCGTGTAGAGCTGCAGAATCACCGAGATAGCAGCGCTCACAAACGACGCCGCAAACGAAATACGGTGCGGGCGAACATAGCCCAGCAGGCGGCGAGTCACCGCACCCACGGGATAGCGCTCGGGATCGCCGGGCTGGCGCGGACCGTCGCCCAGGTCGTTGAGGTTATCGTTACCGGACACGTTGGCCGTCATCGTGGCGACCGAACCGGAGGAAGTGTACGGATTCATTTAGCAGCCCTCCTTTGCGCAAGTGGATGCCGGGGCAGCCGGGGCGGACGCGAGACTTGGGACGGACGTGGGCGCCGCACTCCCCTGCTGGCCCTCGAGCTCCTCGCGGCGCAGCTGCGACTGGCAAATCTCGCGATAGAGCTGGCAGGTCGCGTACAGCTCGTCATGCGTGCCCAGGCCCGCAACCGAGCCGTGGTCGAGTACGCAGATCATGTCGGCATCGCGAACGGCCGAGACACGTTGGCTCACGATGACGGTCGTGAGCGGCAGCCCGCCCTCGGCGGCACCGCGCACACTGCGCTCGCGGATGGCATGGCGAAGCGCCGCGTCGGTCTTAAAGTCGAGCGCCGAGGCAGAATCGTCCATGATCAATATCTGAGGCGAGCCCACCAGGGCGCGCGCGATGGTCAGGCGCTGGCGTTGGCCACCGCTGAAGTTCTTACCGCCCGCCTCGACCGGGGCATCGAGCCCCTGCGGCTTGTTGCGCACGAACTCGCTCGCCTGCGCCATGTCGAGCGCCACCCAGAGCTCCTCGTCGGTCGCAGCCTCGTCGCGCCAGGTCAGGTTGCTGCGGATGGTGCCGCTCACCAGCGACGCGCGCTGTGGAACGGTCGCGACCACACGGCGCAGCTGGTCGAGCGGCCAGGTGCGCACGTCGGCGCCCATCACACTCACGCTGCCGGTGCTCGCATCGTACAGGCGCGGGATAAGCGAGACGAGCGTGGATTTGCCGCTACCCGTACCGCCGATTATGCCAAGCGTCTTGCCCAGCGGGAGCTCCAGGGTCACATCGTTGACGGCGTTGGCAGCGCCGGCGCCAAAAGAGAAGCTCGCATGGCTCAAGCTCAGCGCAGGAACTGGAGCTGCATTGCTCGGCTTGGGCAGCGCGACCGGCCGGTTGCCCTCGTCAGCGATGCTCGGCACGCAATTGAGCACCTCGTTGATACGCGACGCGCTGGCGCTCGCCTTGGTAAAGACCACGACCAGATTGGCGACGTACACGATGGAGGTGAGGGTCTGCGTCATGTAGTTGACGAACGCCATGACCTGGCCCTGCGTAAGCTCGCCCATGTTGACCTGGATGCCGCCCACCCACAGGATGGCGCACACGCCCAGGTTCATCACAAGAAACGTGACGGGGTTAAGGATCGACGAGAGCTTGCCCACCGCGATGGCAGTATTGGCCTGGTCATCGGCAGCTTGGGCAAAGCGCTCGCGCTCGTGGTCCTCGCGCACAAAGGCGCGGACCACGCGGGCGCCCGAAAGGCCCTCGCGGCAGATAAGCGCAATGCGGTCGAGCTTTGCCTGCAGCTGCCTGTAGTACGGGATACAGCGCGCCATGACAAACCAAAACACCAGGCCGATAGCGGGCGTGCAGATCAAGAAGATCATGCCGAGCTTAAGGTCGATGGCAAGGGCCGCGCACATAGAGCCCACCGCCAAGAAGGGCCAGCGGATGAGCATGCGTACGCCCAGCGCCACAGCGAGCTGCACCTGGTTGACGTCGTTGGTAATGCGCGTGATAAGCGACGGCGTGCCAAAGCGGTCGAGTTCGGCATAGCTCAGTTTGTTGATGTGCTCGTAGAGCGCGCCGCGGATATCGGTACCCATGCCCTGCGAGGTGAGCGCCGCCATCTTTTGGCAGACGAGCGTAAACGAGATGCCGATCACGGCCATGGCGGCGAGCACCATGCCGTAGTGGATAACGGCGTTGACATCGCGTGCGCCGATGCCCTTATCGATCATCTGGGCAATCACCAACGGCGTCAGCAGGTCAAAAATCACTTCGATCAGCTTGCACGCTGGGCCAATCACCATATACCGGCGAAACTTGCCACCAAAACGCCCGAGCAGCTCAATCATGTATAGGCGCTCCCTATCATCATCCACATTCAATTCGAACCATGATAGTACCGCCACCCCAAAAGAAGCGTAAACAACTCGTCATTTCTAACGGGATTCAGTTTTCAGAGGGGTATACGCGCACACCCAGCCAGTGTTGGGTCAACTAGCATGGTATATTTACATTAGTGCTACCAAGTTAGTCGCCGACCCTTGAAATGAGGTGCCGAGATGAACGACATTCTCGCAAGAAGAGCAAGACGAGCAACTGTGGGCATCGCCCTTTCCGCGGCACTTGTCGCGGGAATCGCCCCTGCGACGGCGATAGCGGCAGAAACCAGCGTCTCTGTCGATGCAGTTGCCCTGCAGACGGGAGATGCGGCCGCCGCAAAAGAAAAGGCGTATGCAGCCATGCAGGAAGCGCTCAAAAACCTCGAAGCCGCACAAAACGCCGCAAGTCCCGAGAGAATTGCGGGAATCAATGATAACATTGCCGCTTTTCGAGAGCTCTATGACACGATGGTGGCGCGAGCTGCCGAATGGAGAGAGCCCCTTCCCGCCATGCAAGCGAACGTCGATGCAGCCCAAGCCAAATACGATGAGGCTCACAACCGGGTAAGCGAGCTTGAGGCAGAATATGAAAAGGCACGCAGCAACGGGGCTTCCTACGAAGCTCTTAAGCAGCTGCGGCAGGAAATAATCGCAGCGGAAGCGCAAGAAGAATCTTGCGAAACGGTGCTTGACAGCTACCGTCACCGCCTCGAAAGTCAGGAAAGACGGGTTCAGTATTTCGGAAGTAAGGCGGAGGAAGCCAAAGCCCACATCGACGAGGAAACAGCCAAGCGAGATGCGCTCCTCGACGATTTGCATAAGGCGCAGGCGGCCTATGACGACGCCTGCAAGGCATACGAAGAGGCGAAAGCCGCGGCAGACAAGGCCACCTCGCCCGAGGTAACGAAACCCGCCGAGACGACAAAACCCTCCAGCTCAGCGCAGCCGGCCGAGACGGCGCAGCCCGCCAGCTCGCCCGCGACCGGCAAAGACGCCCCATCGAGCTCCACCAAGCAGGCGAACACGAGCAGCGGCAAGCAAGCAGATACGACCGCCGGCAAGCTCGCGAACACGGGCGACGCAGCACCGAGCGCAATAGCACTCGCAGGAATCGCCGCCGCAGGCCTCGGAATAACCGCCACAGCCACACGCCGCATCAGGAACCCAAAATAGCTGCCAGCGGTTATTGTCTTCGCCAATCCACAAGCCAAGAGACAAAAAGAGGTCCGTTTCCCCCACCCAGGGAAACGGACCTCTTTAACTGCAAAAATTCAAGCAACAGCACCGCCGCCTCTTGAACCACATAGTCATCAATGCCCAGACAACACCAGCAAGCCGCATTCCGCAAGGGATAGATTTAATTAGATAAACGCGCCTTTACGGGTGATTTTTGGACGACGGGGCCCGGCCGGCGGCGAGGTGTTTGGTAGTCGAGCGATCCCGCAGGCGAAGCCGAGGACCAGCGAGACACCAAATACCTCGCCGCCGGCCGGGCCATGTCGCGGCACCAAAAAGCGCCCGTGCGCTCGATGGATTCGGATGCCCGACAGAGGCTCCTTATGGCTGCTTCCTTCCGGACCTGACCAGATTCGGAACATGTCGTCATCCGAACCCATCGAACGCGCTAGGCGCTCGGTATATCTTACCTGCTCCCGCCCACCAGAGCAAGGTAGCTAATTTGGGACGGGGCTTTTTTGACCACTTTTTGACTGGAGGGGCATCAGGGTGGCGAAAGTAGTCAAGTAAGCCCCATCCTAAATAGACTGATCTGGTGCCGTGCCACGAAAAGGGCCTATCTACTACGTTTTGGTCACAGAGGTCAACCATAGCGTGCTTTTTCGAAAATCGGCAAGCTTTCTACCTGCGGTTTTGTTTTTGCAAATTCCGGGATGGTCGAGGATGGCCGGTCTAACGTAGCAGATAGCCGCATTTCGTGGCAAACGGTCCGACCCAAGACCCAAGGCAGCCAACCTCGAATGGCCATTCTCGAAGTTGCGGTGGAATACGGGCTGAATTAGCCCCTTAAAGGCAAAAACACTCCGTATTCCACCGCAACTTATAAAGAGATAGGTTTTAGATACGGCCAAGGTCGTAGGATCGAGCGGCTGCTTCGCCAGCGCAGATGAGGTTGGTTGTGGCTTCTCGCGGATCGAGTGCCTGTTCCAGGTCCATGGGCTTGCGGCAAATCGGCAAAACCAAGTCAATACCCTGCTCACACACCGCATCCAGGTTGACGGCGCGACCGCCCACGACGGCGATCACCGGCTTGCCATATCGCTTCGCACGACGGGCCACGCCCACCGGCGCCTTACCGGCGGCGGATTGCTCGTCCATATTACCCTCACCCGCTATGACCAGGTCGGCATCGCACACGCGCTCGTCAAACCCCACGAGATCGAGCACCGTCTCCACGCCCGAACGCAACTCCGCCCCGAGCGCCAGCAGCGCCGCGCCCAAGCCACCTGCCGCGCCCGCGCCGGGCACGCCGAGCACTGAGCCAAACGTCCGCGCGCCCTCGGGCACGCGCAGTAGCCCCTGAGCCCGTGCCTCGGCAATCGCCGCATCGAGCAGGCGACCGTAGCCGACCATCCAACCGTCGTACCTGCGTAGCGTCTCGATGTCGCCCGCCGGCAGCCCCTTCTGTCCGCCGAACACCGCAAGCGCGCCGCGACGCCCTACGAGCGGATTCTCGACATCGAAAAGCACCACGACACGCGCGCCATTCAGTGCCCGAAGCGCTGGCGCCACATCGATACTCGCCACGTGTTCAAGACCTGCAAGACCGGGAGCGATATCGCGGCCGTCTTCATTGACAAGGTGGGCGCCCAGCGCCTGCAGCATGCCGGCGCCACCGTCGTTGGTGGCACTACCGCCCAGACCAATATAGATAGTCTTTGCCCCCGCACGGGCCGCGCAAAGCATGAGCTCGCCCACGCCATAGGTTGTAGCAGCCAGCGCCGACGACTCCGTGCAAGGCGAATACCCAATGCCGGCCGCCTCGGCCATCTCGATGACCGAGGACTCGCGCTCGACATCAACCAGCATCCGGGCAGACACGCGGTCGCCCAAGGGACCTGCCACCTCGCAGGTCACAATCTCACCGCCGCACGCGGCAACGGCATCGAGTGTCCCCTCGCCGCCATCCGCCAGCGGCAAAGCGTTCAGCTCGACATCGGGCCACACACGGCGCACGCCTTCGGCAACCGCCGCCTCCGCCTGCGCACTCGACACGCTGCCCTTAAAGGAGTCGATCGACAGCAGTACACGGCGGGGCCGGCGGCACGCAGGACCAAAGTTAACCGCCGAGCCAGCATCCTCACCGGCACCTGCAAGCGCTGCGGCGTGAGCGGCGTGTGCTTCAAGATCGGCCCCGCAACCGCAATCAGCGCCGCCCACACCGCGCAGACCGGCAAAATAGCTACTCAGCAGCTCGCGGCATTCATCCGCCAGGACCCCAGCCGTCACGTTAAACCGATGATTCAGGCGCGAATCGGCATTGAGGTCATACAGCGAGCCCAACGCGCCCGCCTTGGCGTCGCTCGCGCCATACACGCAGCGCCCCACGCGCGCGTTAACCATAAGGCCCGCGCACATGCAGCAGGGCTCAAGCGTCACATAGACCGTGCAATCGGAAAGGCGCCAGCGGCCAAGCGCCTGAGCAGCGGCGCACTGAGCCGCGAACTCTGCATGGGCCGAAGGATCCTGATCGAGCTCGCGCCGATTGTGCGCCCGCGCGACAATCTCACCCGCGCGCACCACTACGGCTCCGATGGGCACCTCGCCCACCGCAGCAGCGGCGCAAGCCTCCGCCAGCGCCTCGCGCATGAACTTCTCGTCGATTTCGGTGATCGTCATCGTTCGCCTTCCCTGTTGCAAATTCAAAACGATGCTATCATTACGACTCACGGAGAGATGGCAGAGCGGTTGAATGCGGCGGTCTTGAAAACCGTTGAGCGCGAGAGCGTTCCGGGGGTTCGAATCCCCCTCTCTCCGCCACTTCTAGTGATTCACCGGTGTCATGGTCCGCTCAAACAGTGCATCGACCACGTCGGCTATCTCAGGTCGACGCTCAAGATCGTGGCCCGATTCCCACCATATCGTGAAAAGTCGAATAATACCGCCGGCGACAAACTCAGCCGTCGTGTCGAGCGACACGGGCGCAAGCGCGTCCTCGTCTAGTGCACTCATCACACGCTCGCGGATAGAGCGGGCAATGCGATCGCAAATCATGCTGGTCAGCATGCCCGACATGCTGCTCGCCAAAATGTTGTCCATGAGCTGCTCATGGGCCAGAATCAGGTCCATGGCGTCGGTGAACACCTCGTGGCGAAGCACGCGCACGTCGTCGGCCGACACCGTGCCGCCCTCGCCAACCCGCTTTTGCGGCAAACCCGACATAAGCTCATCGATATAAAAGGCAAAGTAATCGTTCTTGTCGCGAAAGTGCTTGTAGAACGTCGTGCGGCGAATCATGGCGCGGTCGCACAGCATGGCAACCGTCAGGTCCTCAAAACGATGCTCCTCGAGAAGCTCGGTGAAGGCATCGAACAGGGCGTGGTAGGTTTTCTTAATGCGAAGGTCCACTGGTATCGCCATCCTCAGGGCAAAGACAACACTCGTCAATCTGTCGCATATCTTACACCTGTACCTCGCGCACTTTGCCCCGGTGCCAACCCCGCCGAAAACATAACGCTTACCGGAAAGTTCGGCACGGCAAAACGTTGCGGGTATACTAGTAGCGTTATACCAACGGCAGCTGGCGCATGCCGCCGCGGCCATTCGAAACGGAGACATCATGCTTCCCGTCATCATCGGCATCGTTGTTGTCATTGTGATTGTCTGCGCCATCGCCGGCATCTACAACAACATGGTCACCAAGCGTAACCGCATCGATAACGCCTGGCAGAACATCGATACGCAGCTGCAGCGCCGCAACGACCTGATCCCCAACCTGGTCGAGACCGTCAAGGGCTACGCCAAGCACGAGCAGGAGACGCTCTCCGCCGTGATCAGCGCGCGTAACACCGCCGTCAAGGCCACCACGCCCGAGGCCAAGATGGAAGCCGACAACGTGCTGACCGGTGCGCTGCGTCAGCTCTTCGCCGTAGCCGAAGCCTACCCCGATCTTAAGGCAAACACCAACTTTACGCAGCTGCAGGCATCGCTCGAGGATACCGAGAACAAGATTAGCTATGCACGCCAGAGCTACAACGACTGCGTGCTCAGCTACAACAACGCCATTCAGACGTTCCCGGCTGTCATCTTTGCCGGCATCTTCCAGTTTAAGGAGCGCCAGGGCTTCGAGGCCGCCGAAGCAGCCCGCCAGGCCCCGACTGTCAAGTTCTAGTAGTTTGGCAGCGCATCCTTAATCGGCCAAATGCATAAACCGCCCCGTCGAATGCATACTTCGACGGGGCGGTTTCTTTTTTCGCGAAGGTCCCCCTCTAAGCGCCGTGCATTTTTAGGAGTATTCAACATAACCAAGAGCTTCGGGCGCCACGATACATGCCGAAGACCGCGAATATCCCTGCAAATCAAACGCTGTCAGCCCATAACCCCGCCCATCATCCGTAGAAAACATCGAGAAATCCCGATTTTTTGCCCGAGGTCGGTATGCAGGGGCCTTCGATTGCAGAATACTCGCAAAAATGCACGTCGCCGCCACCCCCACATGGCGCGAACCAAAACAAAAGCGCGGCCTTCCTTTCCGGCGCACTCCGCGGGACGAAAGAACCTCCGCCGCACGAAGTGCGCAGCGGAGGTTCTTTCATGTCCGAGGACGCGCCGGAAAGGAAGGTCGCCCTCGGGCCGGACAGCTAAGACAGCTTACGCGACGGTGTAAACCCAGTTGTGCTTGTCCTCGACAGCACCAGACTGGATACCAGTCAGGGTCTCGCGGAGCTTCTTCATCACAGGACCGATCTCGGTGTAGCCAGCCGGGAAGGTCACGGTCTCGTCAGCACCATAGACCTTGTTGTCGATCTCGCCAACCGGGGAGATGACGGCAGCGGTGCCGCACAGGCCGCACTCCACAAAGGTGCCGGCCTTGACCTCGGCCCACTCGACGGGGCGCTGGTCAACGGTCATGCCCAGGTCCTGAGCAACCTGAACGAGCGAACGACGGGTGATAGAGGGCAGGATGGAGTCGGTGTGCGACTGCGGAACGACGAGCGTGCCATCCTCTTTCACGAACAGGACGTTGGCGCCACCGGTCTCCTCGACATAGGTGCGGGACTCGGAGTCGAGATACAGGTTCTCGGC
>USOG01000035.1 GCA_900556365.1 uncultured Collinsella sp. | reverse complement strand
GACGATTACCTAACCAAGCCGTTTGCGATTGAGGAGCTGTTCGCACGGATCCGCGTGGCGTTGAAGCGCTCGGAGGCCGTGCGGGCGGCTTCGGGCGTTGGCGGCATCGGGACGGGCGCGGCAGGCGGCACGGGTGTCGGCGCCACTGCGATGCCCCCGGTCAGTGACTCGACCCAGGTTTCCGCCTCGCTCTCCCCCGCCACGCTCGCCGTGGGCTCGGTTGCGCTCGACCCCGACCGCCGCGAAGTCACGGTCGGCGGCTCGCCCATTGCGCTCACGGCCCGCGAGTTCGATGTCCTCGCCCTGCTTATGGCGCATGCCGAGACCGTGCTCACGCGCGAACGCATCGCGCACGAGGCGCTGGGCTACGAATACATGGGCGACACCAACAACGTCGACGTGCACATCGCGCATCTACGCGCCAAGATCGAGGACGCCGGCGGCGCCCGCATCATCCAAACCGTGCGCGGGGTGGGCTATGTCTGCCGCGCGTAACGCCGAGGCCAAGCGCGTCACCTCCATCGCCCGCGCCATCAACTGGAGCTATATGTGGCGCCGCCTGATGAGCTACGTTTGGCTCGACCTGCTGCTAGTAATGATTGTGGCGGCGATCCTTGTCTATGGATACAACCAGACGCTGCCCAACGGCGCGTTTACCGCAGGATGGATCCCCAGCGCCACCGTTCGCGGCATGACGCTGACGCCCGCGCGCGGCTGGGACCTGACAACGCTCGCCTATACCGTCGAGCTTGCGCGTACCACCAAGACTTTCCCCCTCGCGCAGGACCTCGTCACGCTATGGCCTCTCTACCTTGTCGTTGTGGGTTGGCAGGTCATCAGCGTGCTCAACATGCTCGGCGGCGCCCGCCGCGTGCGCCGCACCATGGCGCCGCTCAACGATCTGGCCCTGCGCGTGGACGAACTCGGCCGCATGCAACTCGCCGGCGGCAAAATGGAAACACTGGAGCAGGCCATCGAGCGCGCAAGCGTCGACTCGCCGAGCGTCACCACCGGCGACGCCGACCTGGCAAGCATCGAGGTCGCACTCAACCGTCTGCTGCGTCAGATGCAAGAGGCCAAGCTGCAGCAGATGCGCTTTGTCAATGATGCAAGCCACGAGCTACGAACGCCCATCGCGGTGATTCAGGGCTACGTAAACATGCTCGACCGCTGGGGCAAAGACGATCCGGACGTGCTGGCGGAGTCCATCGCGTCCCTCAAGGCCGAAAGCGAGCACATGCAAGAGCTTGTGGAGCAGCTGCTGTTTTTGGCGCGCGGCGATGCCGGACGCACGGTCCTGCGGCGCGCAAATACTAACCTTGCCGCACTGGTCGGCGAGGTATGCGAGGAATCGCAGATGATCGATACCGAGCATACGTATCGGCTGGCCTTTGACGCTGCGCTTGTCAGCGACCCGCGCTGCGATGCGCCCGTTGACGTGGCGCTCGTAAAGCAAGCTCTGCGCGTGATCGTGCAAAACGCCGCCAAGTATTCGGACGCGGGAACGACCGTCACGTTTGCCATAACTCCCGATACGGGCACGGGCGCGATCGACATAAGTGTTGAGGACGAGGGCATCGGCATGAACCAAGAATCCGCAGCTCACGCGTTTGAACGGTTCTACCGCGCCGACAACGCACGCGATGCCGGCGCGCAGGGCTCGGGTCTGGGGCTTGCCATTGCCAAGTGGATCGTCGATAGCCACGGTGGTGTCATTGGCGTGACCTCAGTCGAGGGTGTCGGCAGCCGCTTTACGATTCGCCTGCCGCGGTAGGAAGCCCCTCGGCGTAAAAAAGGGATAAGGCCATGCGGCCCTATCCCTTTTTGCTAGCTATAGCAGCCTGTGCGCTACTCGCGGCACAGATGCACGGCAAAGCCGGCGAACTCGCGCTTAAAGTACACGAGCTTGGTACCACCGTCGGGTAGAAGCGCGCGCGACTCCTCGTTGACCTCGAGCCCGCGCTCGGCAAACCACTTCTCAGCTGCATCGATGTCGTTAACGGCAAAGCCGATGTGGCCTTTGGTGCCACGACCGTTCTGCTTCATGATCTCGACCAGCGAATCGTTGAAGTACGAAACTGGGGTCTCGATGACGGGCAGGCCCATCATCGTCGAGAACAGCTCCGCGATCTCCAGGGCGTCTGCCGGGTCGGTGGCGTTAATGCCCACATGGGCAACGCGCATACCAAAGAGCTCTACCGGGTTGGCGTTCTGCTCACTCATGCAGTCAGCGCCTACTGAGCCATAACGTCGAGAACGGCCTTCTCGGCAGCAACGCGGTTCATGCCGGTCATGAAGGGCACGCCGCTCACGTACGGGCAGGTGAGGCCCTCGGGGGCAACGGTGGTGGCGATCAGCAGGTCGGCGCCCTCATCGCAAGCGTCCTTGGCCTCGGAGATGGCGCACTGCACGATCTCATACTTGCCGGCGTAACCGTTGGCGTCGAGCATGGTGGCGACCTTCTGGGCAACGAGCGTGGAAGTAGCAGCGCCAGCACCGCAAGCCAAAACAATCTTCTTCATAGGTAATGTCTCCCTTCATGGTTTACTTTAGGTAAGTGTACCGCAGCGAGCGATGGCACTCGGCCTCGATGAGCTTTTATGCCAGTTTGCTTGCACGCTGCGTATAATACATCTAGTACGTGTTGTCATACCGCTCGCTTTATGAGCGACTAAGGACCCCAATATGCCCGATTCCCGCACACTCTGGACCGCCGTCGTTATCATCTGCATCGCCGTGTCGGTGTTCTTTAGCGTCAAAAAACGCACCACGTTTAAACGCCTGCAGCAATTGATGGCCGCCAAGCAGTGGGACGAGTTCGATCGTTTGCTCGACGGCAAACTCACCAGCATGCTGTACCCGCGCTACAACCGCGACTACCTGCGCCTGAACTCCTATCTGCTGCGCGAGGACCACGAGCGCGCCAGCGAGATGTTTGACCTGCTGTTGGGACTCAACCTCCCCAAGATGCAGCGCGTCGACCTGGTGATTAAGGCCTTTAACTACTATGTTGGCCAGGAGGACCGCAAAAAGTCCAAAGAGCTGTTGCACGAGATCAAGGGCTTTGAGGGAGGTCAAGCAGAGGCGGTTGCACACGAGTGTCAGCTGATGTACGACACGATGATCCTCAAGCGCCACAACGACATTCCCGAGCTGGAGCGTATGCTCGAGGATGTCGGCGACGACCCGGTCAAGCGCTGCCGACTGGAGTACCTGCTGGCCCTGCAGTACCAGAACAAGGGCGACGAAGCCAAGTTCCAGGAGTTCCTGGAGAAGTCGGGCCAACACTCGATGGCCGTCAACGCGTAACGGACGGCTTGTGCTAGACTTCTAGTCTCACGGGGGCGTGGCGGAATTGGCATACGCAGGAGACTTAAAATCTCTCGCCGCAAGGATTGTGGGTTCGAGTCCCACCGCCCCTACCATATGGAGCTTTCGAGCCCGTGTCCCCAAGGGATGCGGGCTCACTTCTTTTAGATGCCGGTGGGACTCGAACCCGCGAGGGGGGGGCGAGCGTCAAGCGGACGCGCAGCGTCCGCAGCGAGCCGGCGAGGGCGCCAGCAGGCGTCCGAAGCCGGTGCGGATTTGCGCAGCAAATACGCAGACGTCCCACCGCCCCGCGCTTCAGAAAGTCAACTAATTTAGGACGGGCTAAAAAGACAGCTTCGGTCCCTTAGAAGTTGCGGTGGAATAGATCCTGTTTATACCGTTTACCAGCTTATTTAGGAACTATTTCACCGCAACTTATTTAGAGGGTGCTGAGCTCTGGGGTCCAGGAGATGGTGGGGGTCGCACCGTCGAGAGCCTCGTTGATGGTGGCGGCCATGCCGGCGAGTAAGCTGTTCTCGCTTACAGTGAGCGTCTTGTAGCCGCCGGCTCGCATAAGCTCGCGGATTACCACGGCACCAGCCAAGATCACGCCCGCGCGTTTGGGCTGTACACCCGGTAGAGCGGCGATGCCGTCCGCATCCAACGCAGACATGCGCTCGATAGCGGCCGAAACCTGATCCAGCGAAAGCTCGCGCAGGTGCACAAAGCTCGAATCGTACGGTTCCAGCTCATGAACGAGCGCCACGAGTGTGGTGACGGTGCCACCCACTGCGACCAAGCGTTCGGCGCGCTCAAAATTGCTCGGCAGGCCCTCAAAATAGGCAGCGAACTGCTCGCCCGCCCACGCGGCAGCGGCAGTAAGCTCGCCGCGTGCGGGCGGCAGTGCCGAGAAAAATCGCTCCGTCACACGGCGACAACCGATGTCCAGCGAACGCGTGCCCTCCAGCGCAAAGACCCCACGCTCCGGCGCATAGACGCCCGTCGCGAGCTCCGTGGATCCGCCGCCCGAATCGGCAACAATGATGCGCTCGCCGGCAAAGTCGTGCGCCACGCCAAAAAACGTCAGGCGCGCCTCGACCTCGCCCGGAATCACCTGCGGTTCGAGCCCCAGCTCACGCAGACCGTCCAGCAGCAGTGCGGCATTGGATGCATCGCGCGCGGCGCTCGTGCATGTGGTGCAAATGCACGCGGCCCCAAAGGCACGCGCCTCGTCCACAAACATGCGGCATGCAGCGAGCACGCGCCCGACAGCCGCCTCGCAAAAGCGACCCGTCGCGTCCACACCCTCGCCCAGGTCGGTAATCTCGGTATGCTTGGACGATTCCACGATCGCCCCGCCCTCGACCTGCGCCAGCACCAGTCGCGACGACACCGTTCCCAGATCGATCGCCGCCACCTTATATCGTTTGCAATCTGCCATTGCGGGCTCCCCTCCGGGCGCTATTTGCCGTTGGACACGACCGTCTGGCCCTCGACACCGTTAAACCCAAACAGCATGTCGAGCGCCTGGATGTACCACGGGGCGTCCTTACCGACTTCTTCGATTTCCTTGGCAACTTCGCTGGCCTTCTTGGCGTTCGACGACTTCTTGCTCGAAGACGAATCCGAATCGTCGTCCAGGCCCTGTACTTCAATCCTCTTCTCGCCGGGCATCACCAGGCCCAGGTCCTCGGACGCCGCATCCTTGATACCCTCCTCCGAGAGCAGCTTGTCGACGCTTTTTTGCAGTTCATCATTGTATTGCTGGCGAATCTCGACCTGCTTGGCCAAGATATCGCTCGAACGCTTTGCCACGTACAGGTCGCGCACGGGGAAATACAGGCTCACGAGCACCAGGGCAACGACGATGCCGATGAATAGCCCTCGCTGAGGACCATGTGTAAAGTCATAGATCGCCTTGACCACCGCGTTGTCGTTGGCGTAGTGCATAAAGTCCGAGCCCGAAAAACGGTTCGAGGGCCTGCTCGACCTATCGTGCGTTTGAGCCGACGAGCGCTGAGCATGCGACGAACGTGCCGGGCGCACCGGTCCATCTGACGAAGTATTCACTTGAGCATTGGGGCGCGAGGTACTTGTCGGGCGCTGCATGGAGCGGTCGGCGCCGGCGTAGGCGGACCCACCGAGCTGCACCGTGCGCGCACGGCGAGGCGACGGCTCACGCGAACCGGCGGAATAGTACCTGTTGTCGTAAATCTGATCCATGTGCGCCTTGTGCGGTTGAGGTTTGTTTGCGCTAAGTATTCTAGTTATAGCACGAGCGCGCGCACCGCCTTCGCCAGCCTTTGCTCGACATAAAAAAGGCGCTGAGCCGTATGGCCCAGCGCTCATAGCGCTTTGCGGCATCCAGCCAAGGCGAGGCGGAACCGAGTCAGCCTCCCCCTCGCCAAATTCGCCCGTTTAGCGAATGTTGTAGAACGCGGCCTTGCCGGCGTAGCGCGCGCTGCCCTCGAGCTCGTCCTCGATGCGGATGAGCTGGTTGTACTTGGCGATACGGTCGCTGCGGCACGGGGCGCCCGACTTGATCTGGCCGGCGTTGACGCCCACGACCAGGTCGGCGATCGTGGAGTCCTCGGTCTCGCCGGAGCGGTGGCTCACGATGCAGGCGTAACCGGCCTCCTTGGCGGTCTCGATGGCCTCGAGCGACTCGGTGAGCGTGCCGATCTGGTTGACCTTGACCAGGATCGCGTTGGCGGCACCCAGCTCGATGCCCTTCTTGAGGCGCTCGGTGTTAGTGACGAACAGGTCGTCGCCCACCAGCTGCACCTTGTTGCCAATGCGGCGGGTAAGCTCGACCCAGCCGTCCCAGTCCTCCTCGGCCATGCCGTCCTCGATGGAGATGATGGGATAGGTGTCGACGAGCTTCTCCCAGTAATCGACCATCTGGGCGCTCGTGTACTCCACGCCCTCGCCCTTGAGCTCGTACATGCCGGTCTCGGCGTTGTAGAACTCGGTCGAGGCCGGGTCCATGGCGTACATGAAGTCGACGCCGGGCTTAAAGCCAGCCTTCTCGACGGCCTTGGTGATGTACTCGAACGGCTCGGCATTGGTCTTGAGGTTGGGGGCAAAGCCGCCCTCGTCGCCCACGCCGCCGCCCAGGCCGGCCTCGTGCAGCACGCCCTTGAGGGTGTGGTAGACCTCGGCGCACCAGCGCAGGCCCTCGGCAAAGCTCGGGGCGCCCACCGGCATGATCATAAACTCCTGGAAGTCGACGTTATTGTCGGCATGCACGCCGCCGTTGAGGATGTTCATCATAGGTGTGGGCAGCAGATGAGCGTTGACGCCGCCCAGGTACTGGTACAGCGATAGGCCCGCCGACTCGGCAGCGGCGCGGGCGACGGCCAGCGACACGCCCAAGATGGCGTTGGCACCGAGCTTGGTCTTGTTGGGGGTACCGTCCGCGGCAATCAGCGCGGCATCGACGGCGCGCTGGTCGAAGGCGTCGAGGCCCACGACGGCGTTAGCACACTCGTTGTTGACGTGCTCGACGGCCTGCGAAACGCCCTTGCCCAGGTAGCGGCCCTTGTCGCCATCGCGTAGCTCGCAGGCCTCAAAGGCGCCGGTCGAAGCACCCGAAGGCACCATTGCGCGGCCAAAGCTGCCGTCCTCGAGCACGACCTCGACCTCGACGGTGGGATTGCCGCGGCTGTCGAGCACCTCGCGACCGTAGACGTCCAAAATATCGCTCATGTTGTCTCCCTCTCACTTGGAAACGTAGTGGATGCAAGCGACCGGCTGACCGTGCACCATCGGTGCGTCTCCGTAAGTTAGCCATGTCGCACTTTTTGCATTATGCCCTAAGTTAGCCGAGGGATACACTTGATTTTCGAAAAATTTAGCGGGAACGATGAGGCATGTCAGCCCGTCGTTCCCGCAGTCCTACTCCTCCGCCTTTGCGGCATCCCACAGGTCGTTGAGGCCGTGGGTCGAAAGCTCAGCCAGATCTACATGAGCGCTGGCCGCCATCTGCTCCATCGCGGCCCAGCGGCGGCGGAACTTTGCCGTGCTGGCACGAAGGGCACTCTCGGCGTCAATCCCCTCTTTGCGCGCGACGTTGACCAAGGCAAAGAGCAGGTCGCCAAACTCCATCTCGCGCTCGGGCGAGCCGGGAGCCTCGGCCTCAAACTCGGCACGCTCCTCGGCGACCTCGTCCCACACATCCTGGACCGTTTCCCACTCAAAGCCCACGGCCGCCGCCTTGCGCGAGACCTTCTGCGCCTGCATCAATGCCGGCAGATGCGTGGGCACGCCGTCGAGCAGGCCCTCGGGCGCAGCCTCGCCTGCTGCCATGGCCTTGTCCTTGGCAGCCTTCTCGGCAAGCTTGACCTCGTCCCAAATCTTGAGCACCTCGTCGGCGTTCTCGGCATCCACATCGCCAAACACGTGCGGATGACGGCGAATGAGCTTGGCGTCGATATCGCGTGCCACGTCGGCCAGCGTAAACTCGCCGGCGTCGGCCGCAATCTGCGCATGCAGCACGACCTGCATGAGCACATCGCCCAGCTCCTCGCGCAGGTGTGCCGCGTCGTCGGCCTCAATGCAATCGAGCGCCTCGTAGGCTTCCTCGATCATGTTCTTGCCAATGCTCTGATGCGTCTGCTCGCGATCCCACGGGCAGCCATCGGGCTGACGCAGGCGCCAGATGGTCTGCACCAGATGCTGCAGCTCGGCCGACGCGTCTACCAGCGTGGACAGATCGCGCGAGCCCTCGGCATTTTGCTGAGCCATGTGCTGCGCCATGGTTATTCCTCCTCCAGGATCACGTGGCGGAACGCGCCGCCCTCGTAGATGCCGTAGCTGTGCGTACCGTCCTTGGGAATGCTCACGCTGCCGGGGTTGAAGAGCCGCAGGCCCGGGTGCGCCTCGCTTGCCTCGTTAACCTTGATGTGCGTGTGGCCGTAGACGAGCGCGGAGCCCTCGGGCAGCGCGGGCGCGTGGTCGACGCTGTTGTGCATGCCGGCGCCAAAGACATGGCCGTGCGTCAAGAACAGCTCGCGGCCGGTTTCGTCAAACAGCGTGGCGTAGTCTGCCATAACGGGAAAGTCGAGCACCATCTGGTCGACCTCGGCGTCACAGTTGCCGCGCACCGCGATGATGCGGTCGGCCAGGGCGTTGAGCAGCGGAATCACACGCTTGGGGGCGTAGTCACGCGGCAGGTCGTTGCGCGGGCCGTGGTAGAGCAGGTCGCCCAGCAGCACGATGCGGTCGGGCTGCTCGGATTCGATGGCGGCGACCAGACGCTCGGTCCAGTATGCCGAACCGTGGATGTCGGAAGCGATGAGGTATTTCATGGGAAAGTCCTTTCGGGAGGGGTTGATGGGGCTGGGCGCGAGATGTCGCCGGCCGCGCTATTCAAATCGCAGTGCCCCGGCTTGTGCCGCCTGCATCACGCGCTGGAGCGGCACGTCGTGCTCGCGGGCAAGACGGGCGCAGTCCTCGTACTCGGGTGCCGCGCGCTCGCTGCCGTCGGGCAGGGTGGCCACCTTGACGGACACCTCACCCCAAGGCGTCGCGACCTGCTCAAAGCGGCGTGGCAGGCAAACGCGCTCCATGACCTGGCGGCGGATGCCATTGGTCGTGGTTTCCAAAAAGATAATCGTCTGCAGACGCTCGATATCCTCGTAGGCGCAGATTACCTGCAGCTGCCAGCCGGGGCGACCTTTCTTGCAATAGAGGGGCAGCCAGTGCACCTCGCGCGCACCCGCCTCGCGCAGGCGGTCGGCGGCATAGGCGAGTACCTCGGGCGACGCATCGTCGATGTCGCACTCCAGCTTAACGATGGTTTCGGGCGCATCGGTCTCGCGGGACAGCGGAGATGTACTTCCACGTTGCATACGGTCCGGATCCTTTCCGCACGGGCTCGTTTTATTCACCCAAACGCTAGCACATCGGACGTGGCACAGGCGTGACTTTCGTCCGTCGCCGCCCTCGCCCCTGTCCAAACGTGTACGTCAGCCTCCAAACATGTCATTTTTTGTCGGTTTTGGAGGCTGACGTACACGTTTTGAGAGCAAGTGGGGCCGCACCGCGCGCCGCGCAGCCTTTCCAATCGATTTCGACCCCCGGCGTGTGCGGCGTGTTGAGAGCTGCGCCATTACAATGGAGCGGATTCGCCAAATGCAAAGGAGTCGCCATGCCCGTATGCCCGCTGGTCGATTGCCATACTCATACCTCGTTTTCGGACGGCCATGCCTCCTTTGAGGAAAACGTCCGCGCCGCCGCGGCCGCTGGATGTCGGGTCATGGTCTCGACCGACCACCTCACCCTGCCTGCCAGCATGGATGCTAACTGCGAGGTGCAGGTCGTCGAGGGCGACTTGCCGGCACATCGTCTGGCCTTTGAGGACGCCCGCAAACTTGCCGCGCAGATCGCGCTGGAGCTCACCTTTATCTATGGCTTTGAATGCGATTGGTACGAGGGCTGCGAGCCTTTGGTTGAGCGCTGGTCCCAAGGCGCCGTCATACGCCTGGGCAGCGTGCATTGGATTGGCGACCCCGGCGATATCATGGCCGGTGCCGCGGGTACGGCGGGAACGGAGGACGTCGCGCGCCCCGATACGCCCGATTCGCTTTGTGGCTGGATCGACGACGATACCAACCTGCATGTTTGGGAAAACCTGGGCGTGCGCGGCGTGTGGGAGCGCTATGTCGACGACTGGTGCCGCGCCTGCGAGAGCTCGCTCAACTTTGACGTGATGGCCCATCCCGACCTGGTCATGCGTTTTTCGAAGGAAGGCTTTGCGCCCGACTTTGACCCCGCACCGTTTTGGCAGCAGATGGCCGAGTGCGCGCACGATACGGGTCGCCGCGTTGAGGTCTCGACCGCCGCACTGCGCAAGGGCCTCGACGACTACTATCCCGCGACCGGATTGCTGCGTTGCTTCGCCCATGCCGAGGTGCCCATTACCTTTGGCTCGGACGCGCACCGCGCCTGCGATATCTGCTGGAACATCCGCGAGGCCCAGGCCCACGCCTACGACTGCGGTTATCGAACCTTCGACATCCCCCACCTCACCGGAGAATGGGAACCCACGCCCCTCGCCTAGCCATCCCTTCACAAGTTGCGGTGAAATAGTTCCTGTTTATAGCCCTAGGACCGTCAAACAAGAACTATTCCACCGCAACTTCTATGATCATCGGGGACGTTCTTTAACGCCTAGTGACGGCGGGCGTTGAGTTCGCCGGCAAGCTCGTCGAGGGTGATGCCGTAGCGCTCGAGCGTCACGAGCAGGTGATAGACCAGGTCGCCGGCCTCGTAGCGGATGTGATCGTGGTCGTTATCCTTGCAGGCCATAATCACCTCACTCGCCTCCTCGGCAAGCTTCTTGAGCAGCTCGTCCTCGACATCGGTCAGCAGGCGAGCGGTATAGCTCTCCTGCGGCGATGCGTCGCGACGGCCGTGAATCACCTCGGCGAGCCCCGTCAGCGTCTCGCCGATATTTCCATCCTGAACATTTGCGGTGCGCACACCCATAGTTCAATCCTTTCCGTT
>USOG01000034.1 GCA_900556365.1 uncultured Collinsella sp. | reverse complement strand
CCGCACGGCGCTCGGGGCCTTCGAGAGCCTCGACACGCAGATGCTCGATGCGGCGCGCACGCTGGGCTGGTCCGAGCTTCGCATCTTCACCAAGCTTATGATGCCCCTTGGGTGGCCTTCTATTGCCGCCGGTACGGTCATCGCCTTTGCCCGCGCCATGGGAGAGTTTGGTTGCACCCTGTTCTTTGCGGGCAACTACGCCGGCATCACCCAGACCATCCCCATCGCCATCTACTTTGAGTGGATGGGTGGCAATACGTCGGTGGCCCTTTTTTGGGTCGTGGTCGTAATTGCGTTCAGCTTCCTGGTCATCCTGTTCATCAACATGTACACGGCGCATTCGCAAAAGTATCGCGAGCGCGGTCTCTCCCGCGCGGAGCGCAAGCAGGCCAAGCAGCTGGGCGGCCAGACCGATTCGCTCGACCCAGTCGGCGGCGATGCGCTGCGTATCGATCGCGAGGCGTTGGCCGAGCTTATGCGCGATGACACGGTCGCAAAGGGAGGTCGATAAGCCATGTCGCTCGTTCTGGATATCAAAAAGCGCTATCCCGGCTTTACTCTCGACATTCAGCTCGAGGCTGGCGAGGAGCGCGTGGCTTTGCTCGGTGCCTCGGGTTGCGGCAAGAGCTGCACCTTGCGCTGCATTGCCGGCGTGGAGACGCCCGACGAGGGTAAGATCGTCGTCAACGGCGTGACCTTTTTTGACTCGGCGGCGGGCATCAGCCTGTCGCCCCAGGAGCGCAAGTGCGCCCTGATGTTCCAAAATTATCAGCTGTTTCCCAACATGACGGTGGCCGATAACGTGTGCGCCGGCGTTGAGGGTGCAGGCGACGCCGCGGCGCGCAAAAAGCTCGCCGAGCGCTATCTGGGCATTTTCGGTTTGGCCGATTTTGCCGACCGCTATCCCGCGCGCCTCTCGGGCGGTCAGCAGCAACGTGTGGCGCTTGCGCGCATGGTGGCGGCGCATCCGGGCATTTTTATGTTCGACGAGCCCATGAGCGCGCTCGATTCCTATCTTAAGAGCGCGCTCGAGCAGAACATGCTCGACCTGTTCGACGTCTGTAACCGTCCCGTGCTCTACGTGAGCCACGATATTGACGAGGCATGCCGCCTGTGCGAGCGCATCTGTGTGATGCATAACGGGCATGTGGAGGAGATCGGCTCCGTCGAGGACGTGGTCCGCCGTCCGCAGACGCTGGCGGCACTACGCCTGACGGGCTGCAAGAACACAAGCCGGGCGCGCAAGATCGGGCCTCAGGAAGTTGAAGCCCTGGATTGGGGCATGACCTTTAACGTGGGTCGCGAGGTTCCCGACGATGTTGCCTACCTGGGTATTCGTGCGAGCTACTTCCATGTGGACAACCGTGTTGAGCGGGGTCGCAACAGCTACGACCTGCATGTGGCCCGTGTGAGCGATTCGCGTTTTGAGCGCCTGGTGCTGTTGGATGTGCCGCGTGCCGATGCGCCGACGCGCCTGCAGTGGAAGGTCAACAAAGTGGGCATGCCTGTCGACGAGCTGCCGCAAGCAGGCGAGACGCTGCGCATGCATTTTGATGCCAGCAGGATCCATTTGGTTTGTCGATAGCTCCGGGTAATGCCGTCGGGGATATAAGCCTCTGCGGCTTTGTTTGCCGTTCGCCGAATGAGAGATGACAAAATCTTTTCAATCAAGATAATTATTTATTAAACGACGGCACACGACGCTGTCGTACGAATGTCAACGGTGTTCGCATGGTCGACGACCGTTGATATAGTTGACCTTAACTTGTAAAGGAGGGTGCGCATATGCCGCAGACGACATACATTCGCCGCGTTGCCGCGCGCGCCCTATACATGGCTCGGAGCCGCATATGAGCAGGTATGTTCACGGCTCCGGGAGAGACGACGCACAACTAAATAATCAGCTGCAAAGCAGGTTCCCCAAAATTCCGGGTTTAGGCGCGGCTGGGTTTTCGCCACCCACCGTGCAGCAATACCGTAGCTATTCATTTTTGGTTCGAGAGGGGAACCGCCATGGCTGAAGAATTTGATTTCCATCCGATGTGGGAGAGCCTCGGCATGAATCTTGCCGACCACGACATGCTGCTGGGCGCCGTGGGCCAGATGTACGGCGATATGTTCCTGACGCAGAACAATCGCCCCAAGTCCACGTCCTACCTGGATTTTGTCGCCACCAACATCCACAGCGGCCGTATTAAGGAGATGCTCGACAAGAAGGAGGCCGGCGAGGCCACCAAGATCGTGGGCAGCTTCTGCGTCTACGTGCCCGAGGAGATCGTACTTGCCTGTGACGGCATTCCCGTGGGCCTGTGCTCGGGTGCCGATTGGGCAACCGACAAAGTCGAGGAGCACTTGCCGCGCAACACCTGCCCGCTCATTAAGAGCTTTGCCGGCTTTAAGCTGGGCGAGGTCTGCCCCTACATCGAGTCGAGCGACCTGGTGGTGGGCGAGAACACCTGCGATGGCAAGAAGAAGGCCTACGAGTTCTTTGCCACGCAAAAGAACATGTACGTCATGGATATTCCCAACGTACACGACGAGTCGACGCTCGTGACCTGGAAGGCCGAGGTCAAGAAGCTCGCCGCCAAGATCGAGGAAGAGTGTGGCGTCAAGATTACGCCCGAGCGTCTGAAGGCCGCCATCCACGCCGTCAATGAGAAGCGTCGCGCCCTGCAGCGTCTGGCTGCGACCCGCGCTGCCGACCCGGCGCCTATCAGCGGTCTCGATAGCCTGCTGACCGTGCAGGCAGCCTTTATGGACGACACGCCGCGTCTGACCGGAGCCATTAACGATATGGCGGCTGAGTGCGAGCAGCGTGTTGAGACCGGCGAGGGCGTGGCGCCCAAGGGGACCAAGCGCATCCTGTACACCGGCACGCCCATGGCCGTGCCCAACTGGAAGTTGTTCAACCTCATCGAGAAGGCCGGCGGCGTCGTGGTGGGTGAGGAATCCTGCACGGGTTCGCGCTACTACAAGGACCTGGTCGACGAGTCCGGCGAGACGGTCGACGAGATGCTCGACGCCATCGCCGAGCGCTACTTTAAGATCAACTGCGCCGTCTTTACGCCCAACGACCAGCGTATGAAGGACATTGTCCAGATGGCCAAGGACCTGCATGCCGACGGCATCGTCGACGTGGCCCTGCAGTTCTGCACGCTCTATGAGATGGAGTCGTTTGCCGTGGAGAAGGCCGCCGAGGAGGCGGGCATCCCGTTTATGCACATCACGACCGACTACGCCGGCGAGGATGCCGGTCAGCTCCAGACCCGCATCGAGGCCTTCCTCGAGACGATTTAGCCGCACCTGCGCCAAGCTGCGCCGCCGGGTGTTCCTATCCACGCGATAGGGATTTCTCTGTTGTCATGCCGGTTGGTGTCCGGATGCACCGCAGGGCGCCGATCGGCTTCGCATAGCTGCCGGGGCGGGGATTTCCGCCGTCCCGGCAGATTCTATCCGTTTGTTCAGACGCGAAAGGAACTCAATGAACAACGATCTTTTCAAGGCGGGCGTCTCCCGTCGCGGTTTTCTGACCGGCTCCGCTGCCCTGTGCGCCATGGCGGGCCTCGGCCTCACCGGCTGCGGCGGTTCGGGCGCCGAGAGCGGTAGCGTCGCTGCCTCCGGCCAGGATGTGGAGTATCGCGACGAGCTGCGGATCGCGTTACCGGCGAGCCCGGACGGTCTCGATCCGCACACCACGTCGTCTCTTGTGACCATGGACATCATCTGCAACGTCGTCGAGCCGCTCTTTGGCCTCGATAGCGACTACGAGCCCCAGCCCGTGCTGGCCAAGGACTATAAGGTCTCCGACGATGGCCTGACCTACACCATCAAGCTGCGCGAGGGCGTCACCTTCCACAACGGCAAGGAGTTTGGCTCCGAGGACGTCGTGGCCTCAATGAACCGCTGGCTCACCGTCAACGACCGCGCCGCGAGCCTGCTGCCCGGCGCCACCTTCGCCGCCTCGGGCGACCACGAGGTCACCTGCACGCTGACCGAGCCCGCCATCGACTTTCTGATCATCCTGGGCAACCACTCCCAGTATCCGGGTATCTTCCCCTCCGAGGTCATCGAGGCCGCGGACGATACCGGCGTGACCGAGTACGTGGGTACCGGTGCTTACAAGTTTGTGGAGTGGAAGCAGGACCAGTACGTCCATCTCACCCGCTACGAAGACTATGTCGCCGCTCACGGCAAGGCTTCGGGCTACACCGGCAAGGTCTCCGCGCCCACCAAGGACATTTACTATCAGTTCGTGACCGAGGCCTCCACGCGCGTGAGCGGGTTTGAGACCGGCGAGTACGATATCGCTGGCGAGATCCCCACCGAGAACTACCACGACTTCGACGGCAACGACGACGTTAATCTCTACACCCATAATGCCGGCGTTCTGACCGCCTTCCTCAACATGAACGAGGGCGTCTTCGCCGACGAGGAGATCCGCAAGTGCGCCCTCATGGCTATCGACTGCGAGGCGGCCGCTCTTGCCGCCTATGGCGAGAAGGAGCTCTTCAACATCGATCCCAACCTTGGCAACCCCGAGAACGCTCAGTGGGCGACCGACGCGGGCAAGAAGTACTTCAACCAGGCCGACGCCAAGGCCGCCAAGAAGGCTCTGGCCAAGACCTCCTATGCCGGTGAGACGGTCAAGCTGCTGACCACCCCCGACTACAAGGATATGTACAACGCCACCGTCGCGCTGCAGGAGCAGCTCGAGAAGGCCGGCTTCACCGCCGAAGTCGACAGCTACGAGTTCGCGACCTTTATGGACATCCGCTCCGGCAAGCCCGAGCAGTGGGACCTCTTTGTGGCCTCCACCAACTACAAGCCCATCCCGGCCCAGTCCCTCTCGGTCTCCAAGGCCTTCTATGGCCTGTCCGACGAGAAGGCGCTCAAGCTTGTGGCCGAGACCCGCACCGCCAAGGACACCGACGCCGCGGCCAAGAAGTGGGCCGAGGCTCAGGAGCGCCTCTATGAGATCGCCGTCATCGAGCCGCTTTGCCACTACGCTTCCATTACGGGCACCCAGGCAGACGTCGAGGACGTCGAGGTGCTCGACGGCGCCATCGTTTGGAATGCCAAGCGTCCGGAGTAATGCAATAGCTGGCGTGGCGGCTGGAGGGGTCTGGTTCCCTGTGGCCGCCACGCCCTGTCCACGTTCAGAGGGGAAATAGACGCCTCGCATGTTGAAGTACACGCTCAAACGTATAGGCGCGATGGTTCCGGTGATGCTCATCATCTCGGTCGTCGTGTTTTTGATTATCTATCTCACACCGGGTGACCCGGCCTCTTCGATGCTCGGCATGGAGGCTTCGGCCGACCAGATCGAGCGCGTCAACGATAGCCTGGGACTCAACGAGCCGCTGCCGCAGCGCTACGTTGAGTGGATGGGCGGCGTGCTTACCGGCGACCTGGGCGATTCGTATTTTATGCGCCAGCCCGTCACGCAGGCGATCGCCGAGCACTTTGGCCCGACGCTATCGCTCGCGCTTCTGGCACAGTTCATCGCGCTGTTGATTGCACTGCCCTGCGGCGTCGTCGCTGCCCTCAAGCATGGGTCGCGCACCGACGCGGTCTTGCGTGTCGTTGCTCTTTTGGGCGTGGCGATACCCGGCTTTTTGATGGCGCTCATGCTGATGTGGCTGTTTGCCGTCACGTTGCGTGTGTTCCCGGTGGCCGGCTATGCGCCGCTATCGAAGGGCTGGTTCAGCCATTTACGCTATCTTGCGTTGCCGGCCATATCGCTTGGATGCGTGCAGGCGGCCCTGCTCATGCGCATGACCCGTTCGAGCGTTATCGAGGCCATGCAGCTTGACTGCGTCAAGACGGCGCGTGCCAAGGGCGTCTCCGAGTTTCGCGTGGTGCTGGCCCATGCCCTGCGCAACGCAGCGCTGCCGATTCTCACCTCGGTCGGCTATTCTTTTGGCGCCCTGATTACGGGCGCCGTGGTGACTGAGGCCATTTTTAACATCCCCGGTTTGGGCCAGCTGGTCACGAGTTCTATCGAGCGTCGCGATTATCCGGTGATTCAGGGCGTGCTGCTGGTCATCGCCTTGTTGAATTCGGTGATCAATCTGGCCGTCGACCTTGCCTACGGCGCTTTTGACCCGCGCGCTCGCAAATGGGGCGATGCATGATGGCAAACTTTAAGAAGGCTCTTGCCAACAAGGGGTTTGTGGTCGGCGGCTGCATTTTCCTGGCGATTGCGCTGATCGCGCTCGTCGGTCCGCTGGTGTGGACGGTTGATCCCAATGCGCAGGAGATGACGTTGCGACTTTCGGCACCTTCGCCTGCGCATCCCTTTGGCTGCGATGACTTTGGCCGCGACCTGCTTGCCCGCGTCATCGCGGGCGCGCGCGTGTCGCTTGGCGTCGGCATTGCCGTCACGCTCGCGACGAGTGCGCTCGGCTTGGTGATCGGCGCCTATGCGTGCTACAACGAGAGACTCGATCATATTCTCATGCGCATCTGCGACGGCCTTATGTCTATTCCGGGCGTGCTTTTGGCTATCGCACTCATGGCCATGATGGGCGCCTCGGTCTGGAACGTCATCATCGCGCTCTCCATCGTCTATACGCCCAGCATGGCGCGCATCGTGCGCTCGCGTGCGATGGTGGTCAAGGAGGAGCCCTTTGTGGAGGCCCTGCGCGTGCAGGGCGCCTCGACCGCGCGCATCGTGTGGCTGCATATCGTGCCCAACGTTATGGCGCCCTTCCTGGTGCAGGCGACCTTCGTCTTTGCCGAGGCCGTGCTCTCGGAGGCCGCCCTCTCGTTTCTGGGCCTGGGTATCAAGGCGCCCGACGCCAGCTGGGGAAACATCCTGCAGGCGGGCAAGAACGTGATGCGCAAAGCCTGGTGGATGATTTTCTTCCCGGCAGCAGCCATCATCGCGAGCGTGCTTTCGCTCAATCTGGCCGGCGACGGCCTGCGCGACGCCCTCGACCCCAAGACCAAGGAGGACTAGCCCATGGCTCAGCACCTTTTGGACGTGCGCGACCTCTGCATCTCGTTTGTGGGCCGCGATGGCAACGCGCTGGAAGCCGTCAACAAACTCAACCTACATATCGATGCCGGTGAGATCGTTGGTGTTGTCGGCGAGTCCGGCTGCGGTAAGTCGGTGTTTGCCCAGAGTGTCATGCGCCTATTGGAGCATGAACAGAAGATGGCCTATGAGGGCCAGATTGTGTTTGATGGCGAAGATCTGCTGGCGCGTCCGCTCAAGACGATGCGCAAAGTGCGCGGCTGCGACATCGCCATGATCTTCCAGGACCCGTTGTCCTCGCTCAACCCCGTTATGACGGTGGGTGCGCAGGTTATCGAGGCGGTGCGGGCCCACCGTAAGGTGAGCCGACGCGAAGCCCGCAACGAGGCTCTATCGCTGTTGGAGCGTGTGGGAATTCGGGATGCCGCGGCTCGCTTCGACATGTATCCGGGCGATTTTAGCGGCGGTATGCGCCAGCGCGTGATGATCGCCATGGCGCTTGCCGGTCATCCGCGACTGCTTATCGCCGACGAGCCCACCACGGCACTCGACACGACGACTCAAAAACAGATTTTGGATCTCCTACGTGACCTCAACAGTTCCGAGGGCATGGCGGTGCTTTTTATCAGCCATGATTTGGGTGTCGTCACGAGCATCTGCTCGCGCGTGCACGTCATGTATCTGGGCCAAATCGTAGAAGAGATCGACGCTTGCGGCCTTTTGGAGCGCCCGAGCCACCCGTATGCCCAGGGGCTCATCGCGAGCATTCCGCCGCTCGAAGGCGAGCGAGTTGACACGCTGGCGGATATTCCGGGCACAGTGCCGCCGCTTACGGCAATACCCTGCGGATGCCGCTTTGCGCCTCGTTGCGCCCGGGCGGACGAGCGTTGCCGCGTGCAGGAGCCTCCGCTGTTTGCCGTGAATGCGTGCGATCGGTCTAAATGCTGGCTTGTCGAGAAAGGGGAGTGCCATGGCTGTTGATAGCGAAGCCCTGCTTAGGGTCTCACATCTGACTAAAGCGTATCCCATGCCGGGCTCAGGTTTTAAGCGTCAGGCCTTTACCGCCGTGGACGATCTGTCGTTTGAGATTGCGCCGGGCGAGGTCTATGGCCTGGTTGGCGAATCCGGATCGGGCAAGTCGACGACTGGGCGCCTGATCTGTGGTCTCGAGCGTGCGGATTCCGGCTCGATTGTCTATCGCGGTCGCGACCTCGCCACGATGTCGGAGCGCGAACGCAAGCCGTTTCGCCGCGAGATCCAGCTGGTGTTCCAGGATAGCTCTACGGCTTTTGACCCGCGCAACCGTGTCGGCCGCATTTTGGAGGAGCCGCTGATTATCGCCGGCGTGCGCGATGCGGATGAGCGCCATGGGCGCGCGCTCTCGGCCCTGGCCTCGGTCGGTCTTCTGGCAGAGCATTATGACCGCTATCCGCACGACCTTTCGGGGGGACAGCGTCAGCGACTCAATCTGGCACGGGCGCTTATTTGCGAGCCGCGCCTTGTGGTATGCGACGAGCCGGTCTCGGCGCTTGACGTGTCCGTTCAGGCTCAAGTGCTCAACTTGCTTCGCGACCTGCAGCGCACGACGGGCGTGGCGCTGCTGTTTATCACGCATGATATGCGTGTGGTTCGGCATATGTCCGATCGGATTGGCGTGCTCTACCACGGTCGTCTTGTCGAGGAAGGCGCGGCCGAGGATGTGATCGCGCACCCGAGCGATCCGTATACGCAGGAGCTTATCGACGCCATTCCCTAGAGGATGCTTCCTTTTGGGTATGGCGTGGGTTTGTTGTTTAATTGTCGGTATATCGGTGCAAGAGAGGGGAACTACTATGGCCGATATCGAAGAACAGCCGTTGCCGCGCACGTTTGAGGAGTTCAACGAGCAACGCAAGGCGGCGTTTATTCGCGTCAAGGATTACAAACAGGCGGGTAATCGCCTGGTCGGCTTTTTGTGCAGCTACACGCCGCTCGAGATCATCGATGCCGCGGGCGTCGCAAGTGTCGCTCTGTGTGGTACGTCCGACGAGGTGATTCCTGAGGCCGAGAAGGTGCTGCCGGCAAACCTGTGCCCGCTCATCAAGTCGACCTACGGCTTTGCCTACTCGCAAAAGTGCCCGTTTACGTACTTTAGCGACATGATCATCGGCGAGACCACCTGCGACGGCAAGAAGAAGATGTACGAGCTACTCAACGAGCTCAAGCGCACGCACATTCTGCATCTTCCGCAGGGTCGCGATCGCGCCTACGAGCGTGAAGGCTGGTACGAGGAGTGCCGCCTGCTCAAGGAGGAGCTCGAGAACTTCTACGGCATCACGATTACCGACGATGACCTGCGCGCTGCCGTTCGTCGTCGCAACCGCTTGCGTGCGGCCCAGCTCGAAATGTTTGCGCTGCAGGCCAACCAGCCGGCGGCCATGAGCGGCGTCGACCTGATGAGTACCATGTTTGCCGGTACGTTCAGCTTTGATATCGAGGCCTATACGCAGCAGCTGGAGCAAAAGGTTGTCAAGCTGCGCGAGGCCTACGACGCGGGCGAGCGCCCGGTTGCGGCGGATGCCAAGCGCATTCTGATCACCGGCTGCCCGGTGGGCGGCGTAATCAACAAGATCGGTCGCACCATCGAGTCCAACGGCGGTGTGGTCGTGTGCATGGACGACTGCTCGGGCGAGCGCACGGCGGCTATGATGATCGACCCGGACGCGCCCGACATTCTGCGCGCCATCGCCGACCGCTACCTGGATATCAACTGCTCGGTCATGACGCCTAACGACGGCCGCATGGAGAACACACTGACCATGTGCGAGAAGTACCATGTCGATGGCGTGGTAGAGAGCGTGCTACAGGCCTGCCACACCTTCAACGTTGAGAGCGCGCGCATGCAGGAGGCTGTCGAGGGTGCGGGTATTCCGTATATGAAGATCGAGACCGACTACAGCAACGGCGACATGGGCCAGATCGAGACGCGCATCGCCGCCTTCATCGAAACCCTCTAGCTTCCTCAGGCACCGGATCTTGCCCCTCAAACCGTCGCTTGCGTACCCAAAGTACGCTGCGCTCCTCTTTCGGGGCAATCTCCGGCACCTGAGAAACCTAGAGCTAAGGCGCCTGAACGCGCCGCTGTCTTTGATGTTTAGATTGGGAGAGAGCCATGATAGGGATCGGGATCGATATCGGGTCTACGGCGGCTAAGGCCGCTGTGGTCGACGGGGAGGGTTCGGTGGCGTGGACGTGCGTGCAGCCAACCGGGTTCTCCTCGGTTGATGCGGCCGAGCGTCTGCGCGGCGAGCTTGCCGCGGCTGGCTATGACGTGGCTGCCGACGACGTGCGCGTGATCGCGACCGGCTACGGTCGTGTCGCCGTGCCCTATGCGCACAAGGTCGTGACCGAGATCACCTGCCATGGCACCGGTGCCGTGCGCCTGTTTGGCGATCACGGCACGGTGATCGACGTGGGCGGTCAGGACACCAAGGTCATCCAACTCAAGGGCGGTCGCGTGGCCAAGTTTGCCATGAACGACAAGTGCGCCGCCGGCACGGGGCGCTTTTTGGAGATCATGGCCGACCGCCTTGGCATTTCCCAGCAGCAGATGGCCGACCTGGCGCGTTCCGGCGAGCCCACCAAGATTTCCAGCATGTGCACGGTGTTTGCCGAAAGCGAGGTCATCAGCCTGATCGGTCGCGGTGAGCCGCGCGAGAACATTGCGCGTGGCGTGATCGACAGCGTGGTCTCGCGCGTGGCGACCATGGCCGGGCAGGCCGCGGGCGCCCCGTACTACCTGACCGGCGGCCTGTGCGAGAACGCCTTCGTGGTGGAGCGGTTGGGCGAGCTGCTGGGGTCGCCGGTGACCACCTCGCCCCAGGCTCGCTTTGCCGGTGCCATCGGCGCGGCTGTCCGCGCCGCCGCTTTGGCCTAGGGGTGTACCGCGACATGCGCATCCTCAATATCACGGCACAAAAACCAGATAGCACCGGCAGCGGCACCTACCTTGCCGCGCTTGTGCGCGAGCAGATCGAGACAGGGCATCGCGCCGCCGTGCTTTGCGGCGCGGCACCGGGTGATACCCAAGGCGAGCTGGACCGGCGTGCTGCTGTGTT
>USOG01000033.1 GCA_900556365.1 uncultured Collinsella sp. | reverse complement strand
GCCTCGGCCTGGGCGCGCTGCTCGGCGGCCTCGCGCTCGAAGGTCTCAAAGCCGTTCTTGTCGATCCAGGGGATCAGTGAGGCGTCGTCCTCGCGCACGATGTGGCCCTTGACCATAACGTGGACGCGGTCGACATCCAGGTGCTCCAGGATGCGCGTGTTATGAGTGATGATGAGCATGGAGCCGTCGCAACTCTTGCGGTAGGCGTCCATGCCGTGGCTGACGGTTGACAGGGCGTCGACGTCCAGGCCTGAGTCAGTTTCGTCCAGGATGGCGAGCTTGGGCTGCAGCAGCAAAAGCTGGAGCATCTCGACCTTCTTCTTCTCGCCGCCCGAGAAGCCCACGCCCAGCTCACGGTTGAGGTAGGCGGTATCCATGTTGAGCTCGGCCGCGAGCTCCTTGACGCGACGGCGGAACTCCTTGCCCTTCATCTCCAGGCCGGGACGGCCGGCGATGCTGGCGCGCAAAAAGCTCGACAGTGGCACGCCGGGGATCTCGACCGGGGCCTGGAAGCTCAGGAACAGGCCGGCGCGCGAACGCTTGTCGGTGGTGAGCTCGGTGATGTCCTGGCCGTCAAAGACGATACGGCCGTCGTTGACCGTGTAGACGGGGTCGCCCATGACCAGGTGGCCGAGGGTGGACTTGCCGGCGCCGTTGGGGCCCATCAGCACATGGGTTTCGCCGGCGGCGACGTTGAGGTTGACGTTGTGGAGGATGGTCTTCTCGTCCACGGAGGCGGTCAGACCTTCGATGGAAAGCAGCGGATTTGCGCTCATGCTGTCCCTCTCTGTATATGGTGTACTCATAGGCGTACTAAACCCTAGGAATCTTCTCGGAATAAAGTTACTATGGGTTCGGCGTTAGTCAAGGGAAAACCCGACTAATCCACTCGACTTTTTAGATGTGGGACATAATAATCAGGTTTGTTTGCCCCGCGTGCATGGGATTTGGGACAAATAGGCCTGATTTTGTCCCAGGAACAACGGGAGGGTAGGTATGCTCATTTCTTCCAAGGGCCGCTATGCCCTCCGGTTAATGATCTATATCGCGGCGCTGGGCGACGCCGAGGGCAAGATTGCCTTGCGCGAGGTTGCCGACCGCGAGCATATCTCGCAAAAGTATCTGGAGCAGCTGGTTCGTCCGCTTATGAAGGCGGGCCTGCTTAAGAGCGTGCGCGGCAAGGGCGGCGGCTACATGATGGCCAAGGACCCGGCCGAGGTGCGTGCCGGCGACATCCTGCGTGCCGTCGAGGGCAGCACGGCTCCGGTGGCGTGCGATGGCATCGACAACAGCTGCACCCGCAGCGATTTGTGCTCGACCGTCAAGTTCTGGCGCGGTCTGGACGACGTGATCGAAAAGTACGTCGACGGCGTGACGTTGGCCGACCTGGCCGCCGTCCCCGAGATCAACTTTGACATTAAACTGTAGGTTGAGCGCAATTCCTTAAGATTTCGCGGAGGGTTGTTGCCGTTTACCGAGGGGTTGTTGTGCAACAACGGGCGAGCTGCAATACTTATTTTTATCTTTGCAAACTGAACTTTAACTACACCAATGCAGGGAGGATCTTATGCAGCCCAAGCATTCCGCGATTGTCGCGGGCCTGACGCTGGCGCTTTCGTTTGGCGCCGTAACTGCGCCCGCGCCCGCCGCCGCCGAGGAGCCCACGCCGGGCGTTGCCTCGGATGCCACCGATATCGACAAAGGTCTCTACACCCAGCAGTCCTTCTCGGGCGTGCTGAGGTCGGTCCAGGGCGTTTCGTTTGTCAACGTGACTCCCGAGATGAAGTACTTTACCAAGTACGAGAGCCATGGCAACTACAACCAGGGCTTTTCGTACGGTGACGGCTATAACGCGCTGGGTTATTACCAGTTCGACCGTCGTTGGTCGCTCATTCCGTTTATGAAGCAGGCCTACAACTACAACCCCGAAAAATACAGCATGCTCAAGGATGCGATTGATCGCGGCAGCGAGATTTCCAACACGAGTAATGTCATGTACGAGAACGGCCAGCTCACCGAGCTGGGCCATATCGCGCAGGATGCCTTCCAAGGTGCTTATAACACCGATCCTGCTGAGTTTTCGGCTCTGCAGGATGCGTATGCGTACAACTCGTACTATGCGGTGACCGAGGCGTGGCTTAAGAGCGCTCTTGGCATTGACATCTCCGGGCGCGCCGATTGCGTCAAGGGCATGGTGTGGAGCATTACCAACATGTGCGGCACCGGTGGCTGCAGGGACTTTTTCCGCTGGGCGAATCTTTCCAATGATATGTCCGACCGCGAGTTTGTGACGGCGCTCTCCAACAGCGTGGTCAATAACGTGGCGACCAAGTATTCGAGCCAGCCCCAGTATCATGAGGGCTGGAAGAATCGTTATAAGAATGAGCTGAAGGACTGCTTGGCTTATATCGCCGAGGACGAGGCAGCCGCTGCGACGCCCGTGCAGCCCGAGCCCACACCGGCGCCCTCGCCGACACCTGATTCGAATGACGACTCGAGTGGCGATGCCAACGATGACAGGATGGATACGCCCTCGACCGATGCTGACGGTAATGGCTCTGCTGGTGGCACTACCAACGACGGCTCTACCTCGAACGGCTCCAATTCGAACGGCTCTGCTGCGGGCGATTCGCCTTCAAGCTCTGTTGGCAATACGGACAGCGACGCTTCTGGTTCGACCGACGCTGACACCTCTAACTCATCCACCGGCTCGAGCGATTCGTCCGTTGACACCGGCTCTAACAACGGCTCCGGCTCTGACACGACCCCTGATTCCGATGCTTCCAAGGACGACTCGAATAAGGCGCCGGACGCTCCCGTTGCTTCGCCGGACAAGAAGCCTTCTTTCTCCGAGCAGCTTGGTTCTACGCTGGGTTCTTCGCTGATGGCTGGCGTCAATAACGGCTCGGCCCAGAACAAGGACAACTCTGATCAGGGTTCCACGGAAAAGACCGAGGCCGCAAGGGACGACTCCAAGGACAAGGCTTCCGAGAAGGCTGAATCCGATAAGGGTCCTAGCTCTGATGAGAAGGGCGACAAATCCGCTCAGAAGAAGGACGAGAACAAGGACAAGACCGAGGACGGAAAGCAGCAGGGCGAGGACGGCGGTAAGGGCAACACCGACAACCAGGTCCAGGAGCAAAATGACTCCAAAACGGTGACCACTACGACCACCACAACCAAGTCATCTGGCGGCAATATGCCCAAGACGGGCGATCTGATTGTGATGGCGAGCCTTGCCAGCGCGAGCTTGGCCACGCTGGGCGCTACGTCTATCGTAAGTGGTAAGCATAAGCTCGATCAGCAGAAGAAAGCTTCTGGAGAGGACGACTCTGAGGAGTAGCCTCTTGGTTGCTAGATAATTAAAGAGTTGGGACGGGGTCCGGTGCGAATGCATCGGGCCCCGTTTTGTTGTGCAACGATTAGTTGTGCCCCCTCACACCTCTTGTTGCTACCGTTGCCCGATATGATCGCGCGGCGGCATCGGTACGCGCGAGGAGGTCATTACAATTGGCACCGTGTTGTGATTTAGGGGGAACGTTTTGGTGTCTGAACAGGCAAATAATGGTTGTGCTGCCGGCTTTGGCGTGCGTTTGATCGGCTGTGCCGACGATGCGGCTTTACCCATTGGCATGCACGACTATGCGGAGGCTCTTGGTTGCTGCACGCTGGTCGACAAGACCATGTTTATTGCAGATGTGTTGGATTGCGACGCGTCCGTTGTGGTGTGCTGTCGACCCGAGGGTTTTGGCAAGAGCATGAACTTGTCGATGCTCAGGGCTTTTCTGGAGCGTCCGGCGGTCAGTCGCGCTGGTCAGCGTTTGTTTGCCGATGCTCAGATTTGGGATGCAGACGGCGGGCGCTATCGGGATGAGTACGCTTGCTATCCGGTGATATCGCTGGACTTTTCTGGCGCTGCGAGGCGTGGCGCCGCTATTGCCGACGTCGTGCGCGATGCTCTTTCGGGCGAGTGCGCTCGTCTGCTGGCGCTTTTGGAGGCTCCGGATTTAGCTCGAGACAAGGTGCGTCACATCGAACGCGTTGCGCGTGGCGCGGCGAGCGAGGATGAGGTCGCCTCGGTGCTTGGCGTGCTCATAGAGCTGCTGGAGATTGCCTGCGATGAGCAGGTTGTATTGCTCGTTGATGGGTACGATGCGGCGTGGTCTCGCCGTGCGAGCGCGAGGGACGCTTCCGACGCCGATCCGGCAGAACTACTTGACCGTGCGCTGTTTGACGCCATTGCCACTGCGCGCGATTCGTTGCGGCTGACGTGTCTGATGGGGGAGTGTCCCGGTCCCGCCGAAGCGGCGCTTTCTTCGCGCGGCTGCTCGTATTGTCTGACGACGCCGCTGTCGGCGTGGTGTGACCGTTGGTTCGGTTTTTCGGATGCCGAGGTCGAGGCTCTGTTGAATCATGCTGGGCGCGAGGAATACCTGGATGATGCGCGTGAATGGCTCGAGGGATATCGGTTTGGCAGGGCCTATTGCTCGAGTCCAGAGCGTGTGATCGGTTTTCTGGGCCGAGGCTGCACGGCGCCTGTGCGTGCCGATCTGTATGGATATGCCAATTGTCTGAGTAGGGTAGTTGCCGGGTGGAATCTCGACCGCCTTTCGGTCTTGTTTGATTTGCTCGAGGCCCATGGGTGCGCTGAGGTCCCGCTTTGTTTGGGCACTGCAGAGCCAGATGTCTCGCCTGACGATGGCATGTGGACAGCGCTGTATCTGTCCGGTTTTCTCACGACGGATATGACTGAGGAGCCGGAGCATGGCGATCGCCTCCGTGCTTTGCGATTGCCCAATAACGAGCTTCGCCAGACCTTGCGTCTAGTGATTATTGAGTGGTTTGAGTGCGCTGCAGAAGACATTCGAGACGTCGATGCGTTTCGCGACGGGCTGTGCCATGGGAACGAGGATACCGTGAGGCGGGCGCTAAGCCGCATCTTAGGAGATGCGGGAATCGGTGCGACCGACCCAGATGCGCCACTGCCATATCATCTGCTCTTGCAGGGGCTCTGCTTTGGCTTGCCGGGCTATGCCAATCCTGCCTCGAGGCGAAAGTGTGGCGCGGGTCGCTGCGACATCCAGGTTTTTCCCACGGGCGCCGTGTTCGACATAGCCGATACGATCGGTATGCTCGATGAACGTCCGCTGATAACGATCAACATGATGTATGACCCCGGTGTGGATGCGCTGGGCCTGGAATTGCTGGCCGTGCAGGCGCTGCTCGACATAGAGCGCGACGGCATCGACGAAATCCGTGTGCCGCGCCCCGGCGTGGGTCGCATGCGCTGGGGGTTCGGTTTTGATGGGCAGCATGTGGCTACGGTGTGCCAGCGGCTTTAAGCGCCGAGGTGTTTCCGGCTTCCGTTACTCGGTGTCCTTCATGGGCGGCATGGGCTTCCAGTTGGGATCCTTGACGATCTTGCGGGCGTCCTTCATGCCTCGGCGCAGCGCCGGAATACCGGTCTTGAAGCACTTGTCAACGGCAGCCAGGCGAATGAACTCCTTGCAGAAGGTCGCGACGTTGCCCAGACGGAACAGCGCGGGGTGATAGTCGCCGTAAATCTGCATGTAGCGGGCCAGATAACCGCGGTTGCGCATGATGTAGTAGCGGTTGGTGTCGCTCGTAGAGTTGAGCTGGCGCTTGCCGGCGATATCCCAGTTAGAGACAGCGCGGGCACGCTTGAGCACCACGTCGGCAACAACGGCGGCGGGGAAGTGCTGGCTGGCCACGTAGCCGTAGCAGGCATCGTCGCCGTAGATGAAGAATCGCGCATCCGGCAGGCCGATCTTGTCGACCACGCGGCGCGAGAACAGGCCGCCTTCAAAGCACAACTGGTTCATGGCGCGGTAGCCCTTGGGGCCCAGGTCACACTTAGCGATGGGGTTGGGGATACCAAGCGAAAGGATGAGCTGGTACTGCCAAAAGAAGGCGCCGCCGTCAAAGTCCAGGCGCGAACCCTGGATGACATCGTAGCGGTCGGTCCACTTGGCAAGACGCTCGATGCCTTCGGGGATGACGAGCACGTCGTCGTCCATCACCCAGAACCACTGGGCGCCCAGGTCGTAGGCGCATTTGGTGCCGGCGGAGAAGCCACCTGCACCGCCGCCGTTTTCGAGCTGCGGGGCGTAGATGACACGGTCGGTGTTACCCTGTGAATCGGGCTGATCGGTGTCGATGCCCCATAGGTTGGCCAGGCGCTCGTTGAATGCGGTGCACATGGCCTCGGTCTCGCGCGAATTCTCGTTATCGACAATCACGATGCGCCAGGGCGTTGCCGTGAGCTCGGTCATGGAGTCGAACAAGTTGGCCAGGAGTTCCTGACGCTTGTACGTAACGACGACGATGGCGAGCTTATCGATGGGAGCGGGGAGGGTGGAAGTCATGAACGAGAATATCCTTTCGCGTGGGCAGCATATCGGCCCTGCGGAATAAACAACGTGTCCCATGGGACACGACTATTGTAAGCGTAGGCGGGCGCCCGCGGGTAATGTTCCGCTAATCACCAAGAACGTTTGCTACAAGCTTGGTTGACGTGTGAGCGTGGCGAGGTTGCAAGCGCGCATTGTGGTATTACATAGATGCCGATTCCTGTGGATGCGATCTTTCTGTTTGGATGCCCTGTGAATAAAACTCGTTTAGCCTCCTTTGCCGACACCCTGCCCGCCAAATGCCTGCTGCTGTTCGTGGCATTTCAACTTGTCTTTGTCCTGAGCAATACCGCGGCGAATTGCCTACCGAGGCCCGTTATCGAGTCGCATGCGCAGGGTTCGGAGTCCTCGGCCCTGTTGTCTGACATGTATGTCTACGACCACCGTGTTGCAGCTGGTCCTGTTTGCTTTGACAACAATCGCTTTATCATTGAAGTCGCACAGCAAAAGGACCAAGGTTCTCCGTTTAAGACGATGGCTGTTGCCGAGATTGATGACGTTACGAAAGCCGGCGGGATTACGCATCAGCAGTACTACCGGTATTGGCATGGATGGCAGCTGCTTACGAATGTCTGCCTGTTTATTGGCGGTATCGACGTTGTCGTGGCGCCCGCAGCTGCTCTGGCGATTGTCGGCTCCGCTTGCGCTTACGTTGCCTTGCGGAAGCGGTTTTCAAAGCCATTGACGTTGGGTTTCCTTGCAATCCTGTTGTTCTCGACCAATCTGTTTTTCAATGTTATCGGTGATCTGCTACTGTGCATCTCGTTCTTTGTGGCGCTCATCATGATGTCTTGCATGAGCCTTCGTTTGGACTCGGCCCCGAACGCACGGGTTTTCATAAGCCGTCTTGTCCTTTGGTCGATAGCGACGGGCGCCGTGTTTTCGTTTCTTGACTTTTTAACCATTCCTGCCGCAGTCGTCGCCCTGCATTGCTTTTTCGCCTTCATTGCGCTCCCCGAGGGTGAGCGCCCCAAGCGCTGCGTCGTCACGATGCTGCAGGCACTCTTTGGGTTTGGGCTTTCGTTTGTGTTTACCTGGGCGATGAAATGGGTTGTCGCGGCATTTGTGCTGGGTTGGAACGAGGTCTTTTCGAACGTTCTGGGCGAGATGGGCATTTGGTCTGCGCATGGGGCTTCGTCACTGTTGCCCCAAGCTGACTGGCCTCAGGTTTTGAAGGAGTTTTATTGCATGAGCCCGCAGCTGTTTGCCATTTGCTCAACTGCTGGTTATGCGATGATCTCGAACGTCGTTTGTCTTGTTTCGTTTGCTGCCGTATTGGTGATCTGGATTGCCGTATTCGTATGCTCAATACGGGGTGGCGCGCAAGGCGGTCGTCGTCGCAAGGTGTTGATTCGGTCGCTACTCATGGTGCTGCCTCTGGTTGTTGTTCTGGGTTATTTCGTTGTTATGCATGACCATGCGATCGTTCATATTCCGGTATTTGGCTGCAAGAACTGGGCGATTGTTTTTGCGATTTTATTTGCTTCTGGTGTAAGCGCGCTTCGTGGTCTGCAGGGTCAGAAGGACGTCTAACTGTTCATATGGGCCTTGATGGTGTCGACCACAGTCCGGCGAACGATATCCACGAGGAGTAGGGCAAGCGCGAGACAAAGGCTCATAAGGATTCCGAACAAAATGGCGGCGGCTGGATGGGGGTCTCCCGTTTGGATGCCTGACGCCATGGTGTAGATTGCATTGTCAAAGATGGGTCGCCAGACATTGCAGGTAAACGATTGTACGGCGTAGAAAGCGAGCGTTCCTGCGGCGAGAGACATGATTGTCTTGTCTGCAGCTGGGACTTCGTGGCGCGGCTGATGGAGCGCTGCGGCGGCAACGGATGCGACGGCCAAGATGAAGGATATGACGGAAGTTGGCTTGTAGGAGAGCTTCCAGAGCGCGTTGTACTGGCTGTTTGCCGATAGCAGAAGCTCGAGCGCGATGGTGGCGGCACCGAGTCCGATGAGTGCGATCTTGGATTTTTGAGCGCCGGATGCGTTGCCGTGGTATTTGAGGACAAAGCGCATTTCTCCAGCTGCAATAAACGCGACCAGGTAGGTAACGGCGCTCATGAGCTTGCGCCACAAAACGATACCGGCCGCTTCGTTTGCCGTCGCTGCGATGTGGCAGTTGATTCCAAATGTTGCGAGCACGAGAAGTGCTACGACAAACGGGGCCCTTTTGCTGCCGATCCGCTGTCGTATCAGCGCAATCATTGGGACGAGCAATACGGAGGCGGCGTAGACCCAGATAAACTCGATGCCCAACGTGAGCCAGCCGATCTCGTGTAGTGAGATTTCAGGCAGGGGATAGACGTACATCGAGACAAGCAGGCAGACAGCGCAATAAAAGAGCGTGGGCAAGACGATCTTCTTTAACCGCGCAAACGATTTACGAGTGAGGTACTGCGCGGATGACCCGTTTTGGAGGGCGCGTACCGCCGAAGGGATAAGGAAGTACCCCGAGATCATAAAAAAGACCTCGTTGGCCCAACAGCCCAGCAGGTTGATAAAGCCGAGCGCACCGGAGTAAGGGAAGACAGCGAGCGGCGCATATTCCGGTAGGCCGGTGCAAACGGCTTGAAAGGTCCACTGAAACGTGTGGAATATGGCGATCCCAGCGACCGCGACCAAGCGCAGCGCTTCGATGGAGGTATTTCTGCTTGCTTTGCTGCCCATCAGGCTATTTTCCAGCGCGTGCGTTGTATGAGCCAAAGTGGGATGTAATCATTTTTAGAGTCTGCTTGGGGCCCTTGTTCCATACGTTATACAGGCCCTCGCCCACGAGGTCCTTGGCGTACGCGCAGTAGCTGATTTTAGGATTGGCAATGCCCATATACTCGGCATAGAGCTTTTTGGCCGCAGGGGTAACGCGAGGATTGGCAAATACCAGCTCTTGCGGCATGCGTTCGAACATCTTGTGGATTGCCCGCTCGATTTCGGGGTGCCCCTCAATTCCGGTGTGCTCAATCATGATGCCCATATAGGTGAAGCCGCGTGTGATTTGCGGTGTCCAGACGGCGGAGTCGGTGACGTCGAGCCGCTCAAGAATATCGACCATGTCGTTCCAGCGATTAAACGGCATCAAGGGGTCACGCTTGGCCAGAGCGGCCGCCTTTTCGGGTGTTTCCTCGCGGTAGCAATAATACGGCTTGGGCCAGTAAGCGATGGCCTTTGCCTGGCATAGCGTTTCGACGAGGAATGGATTGTCGGCCCAGCCCGCACCGGGGATTTCCTTAAACCAGATATTGTTTTGCATCAGGAAGTCGCGACGATAGATTGCCGACCAAATGGACGGATGGTGGGCCAGCAGGTGTGGAGCGTCGTGAATGGTGAACGGTTGCCGAGACGGTTTAATGCGACCGCGATATGCGCAATGTAGTTTGACTTCTTGGGGGGTATCGGGGTTGCGAATGATCCAATACGGGGTCTCGATAATATCGAGCTTGTTCGGATCGCCAAATTCGCGCTTGGCAAAGGCAAGCATGTCGGAGTACATTCCGGGCTCGATCCAGTCATCGGGTTCGAGGATGGCAATCCAGTCGCCCTTTGCCTCGCGAATGCCCAGATTGCAGGTTGCGCCGTAACCCTGGTTTGCCTTATCGATCACTCGAACGCGCGAGTCGCGCGCAGCGAAATCTTGCATAATGGCGAGCGAGTTGTCGGTGGATCCATCGTTGATGGTGAGGATTTCCAGTTCGATATTCTTTTCGTTTAATAGGCTGCCTATAGCCTGAGAAAGATACGGCTCGGCATTGTAAGTAGGCACGATTACGGTCAGCATTCAAACACTTTCTCTAGGCGATTTGGAAGAATTATACCTAATTGCGTTTGCAACGGTTTTAGTTGCGTTCGCTTAATACTGCCAAGGGCCGCACGACTATTGTTGGTGCTGCGCCTGTAGTGGATGCCGGCGATCGACTGAAAAACTTGTCGGTAGTGGCGAGACGGTTCTCCTTCCCATTCTTGCTCGTTATGGGATCGATCGATTGTGGACGCGGGTTGAACCTAAAGACCAGTCGTTGCCCAACGGGACGCGCAGGTACGAAGGCGCCCTACAGGCATCTTCGAACGATGCACGTAAGAATGTATGGTTAAAATTTCAATCCATTTGGGAGTGGCAGAATAGGCGTGACAGCGTACTGTTCTCTGCGGTAAAAAAAGCACTGGCCTCATGTTTTGATGCCGCTGCTTCTACCGTGGATGCGATGGTCGATTTTGATGCCGAACTCGGCCAGCTGGTGTTTACATATAGCGCTGCCGATGGTAGTTACCATCGCGATAGGACTCACTCTATGAGCGACGGATATCGTGGCACGTTGGGCCTTTTTGCGGGCATTGCATATCGCATGGCGATGTTGAACCCCGCACTAGGGGATCGTGTGCTCAAGACGCCGGGCGTGGTAATGATTGACGGGATCGATCTTCATTTGCACCCTCTTTGGCAGGCACGAATTCTGGAGGACCTCGTTCGCATCTTCCCCAACGTGCCGCTTATCGTGACCACGCATTCGCCGGTTGTCGTGGCTTCAGTGCCTCGTGACAGTATTTGCATTCTTGACGGCGAGACCACGTCGGTTCCTGCGAAGGAGACACATGGACGTGATGCGGGAGACATTCTCAACACTGTTTTAGATGCTTCCTCGCGTCCCGAGGAAGCAGCCCAGTTGTTCGATGCATTTAACCGTGCCGTAGCCGAAGGACGTCACGCCGACGCTAACTGTGCGGGCTTGGCTCCCGTCCCCCCAATCGAGTAGACTCTAAACCGTTGCTAGATTAGGGGGATTTTCCATGAAACGCTCCATGAAACGAGTTTCCGGGGCCGCCGTCCTCGCGGTCGCGGCCGCCCTGGCCCTGTGCGGGCCCGCGGCCTACGCCGCCCCCGCCGCCCCGGGCGACGCGCAGGCCCCGGCCGCCGAGGCCCAGCCCGCCGAGGTC
>USOG01000032.1 GCA_900556365.1 uncultured Collinsella sp. | reverse complement strand
GGATCCATGACCACCACAGCGCCCTTAAAGCCCTTGAGCGCCTGCTCGGCAGCCGTCTGGATGCGCGAGTCGATGGTGAGCTTGGCGGTGTTGCCCGGCTGGGTCTGGCCCGCGAGCGACGCGATGGCGTTGTTCCAGCTGGAGTAGTCCTTAGAACCGGTGAGCGTGTCGTTCATGACGCTCTCGATGGCGGTGGTGCCATACTGCTGGCTCACGTAGCCAACCACGTGTGCTGCCAGGTTACCGTTGGGGTAGGAGCGTACGTAGGTGCCGTCCTCCTGCTGCAGCGACTCGGCCAGCGTCACGCCGTCGGACGTGATGATGGAGCCGCGCTGGATGTACTTGGAGCGGGCGATGGTGTGGTTGTTGGTCGGCATGTCCTGATAGTCCTTGGCCTTGATGACCTGGACATAGGTGAGGTTGCCGATAAGGATGGCGAACAGCGCCGTAAAGGCGAGCACCGCGCGGGTTAGACGGTTGGCGAGCGCCACGCGGCCGAGCACACCGGATTCAGGTGTGTCGAGCAGGCGACGGCGCATGCGCGAGCCGACGGAATGGCTGCCACTGCCGTAGGAAGACGAGGTGGCAAAGCGCGAGCCCGTCGGGGCGGCGGCAGATGCGACCTGATCATCGGTGATGGCGGCCATGGTGCCGGTGCCGGTAAGCTCGGCCTCGCGTCCGGTCGCCTCGTCACCGGCGCGCAGCAGGAGCGCGACGATGATAAAGCTCGCCAGCAGCGAGGAGCCGCCCTGGCTCATAAAGGGCAGGGTGACGCCGGTCAGCGGGATCAGGCGGGTTACGCCGCCAACGATCAAGAAGGCCTGGAAGCTGATGGCGGCCGTAAGGCCCGTGGCGCTAAAGGCAGCGAGGTCGGATTTAGCGCGGGCAGCCGTGGTGAGGCCACGCACGGCAAAGAGCATAAACAGGATGAGCACGGCGCCGCCGCCCAAAAGGCCCATCTCCTCGCCGATAGCCGAGAAGATAAAGTCGGACTCGACGACAGGGATGTTGTTGGCCATGCCGTTGCCGATGCCAACACCGACCAGACCGCCATCGGCAAGCGAGAAGAGCGACTGGACGATCTGGTAGCCCTGGCCCTGGGCGTCCTTAAACGGATCGACCCAAACCTGGAAACGCACCTGAACGTGCGACAGGAACTTGTAGGCGCCCACGGCTCCAACGGCTAAGAGCGCAAGGCCGATAACGACATACGAAAAGCGCCCCGTGGCAACGTAGAGCATCAGCAAGAAGATGGTGTAGAACAGCACGGCCGAACCCAGGTCGCGTTCGAAGACGACGACGAGCAGGCACACACCCCACACGGCAAACAGCGGCAGCAGCAGTCGCAGGCGAGGGATCTTAAAGCCCAGGATCTTGCGGTTGGAGATGGAGAGCAACTCGCGGTTCTCGGCCAAGTAGCCGGCCAGGAACAGGACGATAAAGACCTTGGCGAACTCGCCAGGCTGGATGGTAAAGCCCGCGATGCGAATCCACAGCTTGGAGCCCGAGATCGTGGTGCCGATAAAGATAGGCAGCATCAGCAGAATGATGCCGATGATGCCAAAGGTGTACTTGTAGCGCATGACCACGTCGAGGTTTTTGACTAGTGCAAGCGTTCCCACCATGAGCGCCACCGAGACAAACAGGATGATGAGCTGTGAGATGGCGAGAGCGGGGGCGAGACGCGTCACGAACGTGATGCCGATGCCCGAAAGTATAAATACGATGGGCAGGATGGCGGGGTCGGCACCGGGCGCCAAGATGCGCACGGCAATGTGGGCCGCGGCAAAGGCGGCAAAGAGGCCGATCGGTACGGCGAGCGTCTCAAAGGAGATGGCAGCGCCCGCGGTGAGGACGTACATCGCATACAGCAGGATGACGGGGAACGCCGAGGCGATGAGCAAGAGCAGCTCGGTGTTGCGGCGACTCATAAGCGGCACTCCCTTTCTAATTCTTATCGGAGGCTTCGGCCTCGGCGGACTGTTCGGCGGTTTTCTCGGAATCTGATTCGGAGGCCGATCCCTGATTGGTGTTGTCGCGAATCGTTTGCGCGTCGATCACCTGGCGGGTCTGCTCCTCGTCGATCTGGTGGCGGTACTTGGATATCGTGTCCTGCGCATCGTCGACACTTGTTTGCGGAATGCCCGCCTTGAGGCGGTTTTGCGTGTCTTCGGGCAGGTCGGACAGCTTGATGCTGGTTTCGCTTTCGAGCCAGTGGAGCTTGAGTCCGAGTGGCTTGCCGGGCAGGCCGCGCCAGACGGCGACATTGCCCTGGTAGGTACCCAGGTAGTACGAGCCGGTGACACCCGTGTAGGCCCAGATGCCAGCTGCAAGCACAAAGACGAGGGCCAGGATGGCGGCGATAGTAACGTTGCGGCGACGCACGCGTTGCGCCTCGCGCATGACGCCATCGTCAACCAGGTCAACGACTACTACGGTCACGTTGTCGTGGCCGCCGGCGGCAAGCGCCGCGTCCACTAGGTTGTCGACGCAGATTTGCGCGGTTGAGGACTGCGTGGCGATGTTCTCGATATCGCTATCGGGAATCATGCTCGAAAGGCCGTCGGAGCACAGGATCAGACGGTCGCCTTCCTCGATATGCAGAGTGAAGTGGTCGGCATACATAGCGGGGTCCGAGCCCAGCGCGCGGGTGATGACCGAACGGTTGGGGTGGACGCGAGCCTCATCTGCCGTGATCTCGCCGGCGTCCACGAGCTCCTCCACGTAGGAGTGGTCGCGGGTCACGCGGATGAGCGTGCCCTCGTGGAGCAGGTAGGCGCGAGAGTCACCCACGTGGGCGATGGCGAGCGTGTCGTTTTCGATATAGGCGCAAGTGGCTGTGCAGCCCATGCCGGGCTTGCCCAGGCCATTCAAAGCAGCCTCGATTACGGCGGCGTTGGCGGCCTCGACGGCTGCCGCCAGGCGTGCGGCGTCGGCAGACTGAGGAGCTGTCTTGGCGATGGTCTCGACAGCGATAGAAGAGGCCACCTCGCCGGCAGCGTGACCACCCATGCCGTCGCATACGCAAAAGAGCGGCGACTGCACCAGGTAGGAATCCTCATTGTGCGGGCGCACGCAGCCAACGTCGGAGCGGGCGCCCCACATGAGTTGCGTGGTGGTGCCGGCATCATAGGTCGAGTCGGTCTCGATGCGCTCCTCGGTTAGGGGTTCAAAGCTCATGGTCGAGCCGGGGTCTTTGAGCTTGGCCTCAACGGCGGCAACGTCGATTTCGGCTGTGTCACCGGGAGAGACGGTGTCGGTCTCGGCGTTTGATTCGGAATCGCCGGTGTCCGGGGAGTCGGGCTCCTCGGAAACGCGGGCGGTCGACTCGTCATCTTGCGGGCTGACGTCTATAGGCTCGGGCGTCGCAAAGTGCGACGGCGCGGGCGTGTTTTGCGACTGGGCGGCGGGCTCGGCCACGGCATCGGACTCGCTTGCGGGCGCAGGCTGCGGGGTCTTGGGTGCAGGGCCGTCCTCGGGGGATGTCCCCGCCTCGGGCGCCGGCGTAGACGCGGGCGCAACCTCGGATGCCGGGGCTATGGGAAACGCCGGCGCGGCGGGCTCGGGTGCCGCAAACACCGCAGCGCTCTCGTTGATTGCCGCGGCGACGGGCTCTGCAAAGTGAGCCGGCGCCGGGGTTGCTTCGGGCGCTGTGGGCTGTTCCGCAGCATGTGCGCCGATGGGCGCCGCTACGGTATCCTCTTCGTCCTCGTTATCGGCGAGATCCGAAATATCATGCGTTACATGCGAAAGAGGCAGGGAGAACACGGTGTCCTCGGGCTCCACGGGTGCGGAGCCCGCCGGAGCGGCGTGGGCCGGTGCAGCTGTGGCGGCGGCCGGTGCCTCGGTCATAGTTGCGGACTTGTTCTCCTCGTCGATCATCGACGGTTCACCTTCATGACCACGTCGCCAATCTGGACTTCGTCGCCCTCACGCAGCGTCGCGGGCTCCACGAGCTGGCGGCCGTTGACGAGCGTGCCGTTAAGCGAGTTGAGGTCCTCGATGATGAGCGCCGGGCCCTGCAGCGAAAAGCGCGCATGCGAGGCCGAGACGAACGGTTCGTTGATGCAGATGTCCGAAGATGGCGAGCGACCGACGATGACGGGGCCGAGCATGTCTACGTGGATGCCGCGGATACCGCGCGGACCCTTGTCCACATCAATCGTCCAGATAGCCGAGTCGCGGCGCTGCCCGCGCACAAGTCCCACGCCGGTCTTCATGACGGCGAACAGGAAGATATAGAGCAGGGCGACCAGGACGATGCGGCCTGCAAAAAGGACGATATCGATGTTCATAAGCGACTATCCCCTAAATTCAAAGGTGCTCAGGCCAAACGTCAGCAGATCGCCGTTGCGCAGCGGGCAGCGCGTAATGCGGCGGTTGTTGACGAGCGTGCCGTTGGTGGAATTGAGGTCCTCGATCGACCAATCCGAGCCCGTAAAGGTGAGCTGGGCGTGGCGGCGCGACACGTTGGGGTCGCGCAGGGCAATGTCGGAAACCGAGCGCTCGCGACCGATGGTCACCTGTGCGGAGGTGATGCTATGGCTCTCGCCGCTCACGACGTCAACGAGCTGGGCGAGCGGGCGCTGCGGGGCGCGAGTGCTCGCCATGTTGGAGGCGATGCCGGCTGCGGCGCCTAGGCCCACGGCGGCACCGGTCGCGGCGGCTCCGCCCATGCCGGCAAGCGCGTCGCGCGAGACGGTCTGCGGCACCGGGATGGGTGCGGCGGCGGGGTCGGGGACGCTAGGCGCGAAGGGGTCTGCCGCGGCAAGCGGGTCGGGAGCGGCGGCGCGAGGCGTCGGCTGCTGCTGGGACATGGCGGCGGGGCGCTGCTGCTGCGGGGCAGCAAACTGCTGCTGGCCGGCGCGCGGGGCGCTGGCGGCACGGCTTGCCGCGGAGTTGTTCTGGCCCAGGCCGTTTTGATAGGCGCGCTCTTCTTCGTACAGGCGGCCGAGCGTGGGGGCATCGACGTTCTCGGCAAAGACCGAGAACTTGCCGGCGCGCAGCTGCGGATCGATCATAAAGCGCACGAGGGGCTCGCCGACAAAGACATAGCGGCGCTTTTCGGCCTGCGCCTTCACAAACTCGCGGACCTCGCGCGAAAGCTCGGGGTAGAACGGGGCGAGCATGGGATCGTCGTCGGCGGCGATAAGGATGGTATAGAGTGCCGGCGCCGTGTTGACGCCGTTGATCACCAGAGTCTGATCCTCCATGTCGCGAGCGGCCTGCTTGGCAAGCTTCTTAAAGGAGAACGGGGCACGGGTGGCACCGAAGATGCCGGCCACGTGGTCCTCGAAGATGTTCAGGAAGTTCACGAAAGATCACTCTCCGTATAGGTTCTTTGGTATCCGAGCAAATATAGGCATATCCCAACGATTATAGAGGATAGGGTTCCCGCAATCGCCGCCTTGGCGACGACCGCGGCTGCAAGGCCGGCAATTTCCATATGGTGTGCAAGACAGGACGCCGCTGCGCAGCCGATGCCGGTGACAGCGATGGCGGCGATTGCGGCAAGGTTTGAGCCCTGATCGGCACGCTTGGCATGGGCATTGAGCAGCGCAGATGACGCTGCGGCAGTTGCCGCGACCAGCACAAAGGCAGCCCAAAGGAGTGGGTCTCCCAGCGCTGCGGCAACGTTACCGAGCCCCAGTACGCCTCCGGCTGAAAGCGCGACCGTGGCCAGACGGGCAAAAAGCGCGCCCATGCCCGTTGCCGCTGCGGCGCTTGCCGGGCCGAGCCAAAATGACGCGACGCCGGCGGCGACCCCAGCTGCCAGGAAGGTATTGCCGGTCAGACAGCCAAGCGCGAGTGCACAGGTGAGCGCGGCGCTCGCGGCAGCCTCGGTGCGACCCCAGGCGATCCACCAACCGGACATGGCGGCGGCAAAGATCACCGCGACGGGCAACATCGACAGGATGCCCTGTGCCTGCATGGTGGCGTTGGCCATGAGCACCAAAAAGCCCACAGCCGAGATGGCCGAGCCAATTTGGGGGGCCAGGCCAGCCGCCGCTCCGATCGCGATGGCCGCAATGACCAGGCCGGGAAGCGCCGCGACCCCGGCCGTTTGCATCAGCAAAAAGCTAAAGGTGCCGCACGTTAGCGCCGAGATAGTGCGCATGGTGTAGTCGCGCGCATGGCTCCAGCGCGTGCCCGCCCAGCCGAGTGCGGGGTCGACCTCGATGGCGTCGTCCTCGTAGTGCGACGGCTCGATATCGTCGAGTTCCTGCTCGTCATCCGAAAGCTCGCCAACCATTTGCTCCAGGCTGCGACGGCCCTCGCGCACGCTGCCCAGACCGGCAAGGAGCTGGTCGCAAAATGCCTCGATGCTGTTGAGGCGGTCCTGCGGCATGGGGGAGAGCGCGCTCATGAGCGCGGCCTCGGCTCCCGGGGGAAAGTGTGGTATCAGCTCGCTGGGATAGGTGGCGCCGCCGATGATGCGGTCGAGCGAGTCGGCGGGCGTGGCCGCCATAAAGGGAGCGCTGCCGCACAGGCCCTCGTAGATCACACAGGCGAGGGCAAAGACATCGGCGCGCTCGTCGACCGTGCCGGTCTCGATATCGAGCTGCTCGGGCGGCATGTAGCCGATGGTGCCGCCGCGTGAGCCGCCAAAGCCACCGGCGGACGACAGTCGCGCCATGCCAAAGTCGGTGAGCTTTACATTGCCCGAGTGGTCGATGAGCACGTTGGCGGGCTTAATGTCCAGGTGGAGTACGCCATTACTATGAGCGAAGGTGAGCGCCTGGCCCAGCGCATCGGCAATGGCCGCGGCCTCGTCAAAGGTAAGTGAGTGGCCGTCCACGCGGTGCAAAAACTCGGCCAGCGACATGCCATCGACATATTCCATAACCAGGTAGGCATAGGCTGTGTCGTGCGTAAAGTCGATGACCTGCACGATGTTGGGATGTTGAAGCATGGCGGCAGTGTGCGCCTCGCGCAGGACATCCATGATGTCGCTGGCGGGCATGCCGGCGCCGTTGATAAGGGGGATGCGCTTAATGGCGACGCGGCGGCGCAGGTGCGTGTCGCGGCAGATCTCGATGGAGCCAAAACCGCCAGTCGCAAGTGTCTCGAGCGGCTGGTACCGCTTGAGCAGCTCGCGAGAGCTGGTGCCCTCCAAGGGAACGTCCGGCGAGAACCGGGCGGTATGTTGCGAGAAAAGCGGCATGGCCAACCCTCGTGCGTTTAAAGTTCGTTTGCGAGCGGCAGGCGCGGGGCCAAGTCGTTCGCGGTGGCATAGATGCTGCTAGTGTAGCACGCTCGGGTGCATGGGGAGGATAGCGGGATGCGAGGCTGCCTGTCTGGCTTGGCCTTAGCGCTTCTTCTTGTTCTTCTTCTGCTTGCGCTGCTTGCCCTTGGTCTCCTGGGGCTTGTCGCCCTGTTTGGCTTCGGCGGCGGCCTTTTCTGCCTTCATCTTCTTGCGTTTGGTCTCGATGCGGAGTTTTTTGTTGATGCGTGCCTTAAGGAAGGTGCCAAACTGCTCGGCATCGCCGCGAACAAAGGTGTCCTTAGGGATCGTCACGCCCTGGTCGGCGAACATGGCCACAAAGATGCGCTCGCCGTCGAGCACGTGGTCGAGCTTTTCAAACGGGAAGAACTGCGACTTGCCGCTCTTGCCCCAAACCATCAGGCCGTCCTCGTTGGCGGCGACGCGGCGATAGCGGCCACCCATGGACTCGTCGGCCTCGACGGCGTCGATAAAGTCGCGGGCGAGGGTGTGGTGCAGGTTTTTGCTCCACCAGGCTAAAAAGGCGCCGAATACGATCAGGACGACGCCAAACTTGATCCAGTTGCCGCCGGCCACCAACATGCCGATGCCGATGAGCGCGGCAATCGCGGCGGCGACATACAGCGAGCCACGGCGCCTGGGCGAGGCGACCAGGCGGGCGAAGTCGGTGACGAGGTCGTTTTCGTACTGGTACTCGTTGAGGTACAGGATGCCGTCGTCGGCTGCGGCCTGCTCCTCGAGCGCGACCTCGACCTGGTCGGCTGCTTCGGAGGGAACGAGGTTGCTCTCTGCGTCTGCCATGCTCTTTGGACTCCTATCGCGGCGGGCTCGCCGTACGGGTTATTATGAATGCAGTATGCCGTGCGACCGCATGGCCGTCGCGGCAACAAGACTCAGTATACCCGGGGGAGCACCCATGGAATCGTTGTACCGAAAGTATCGCCCGCTCACCTTCGACTCCGTGGTGGGCCAGCAGCATATCGTCTCGACGCTCGAGCACGCCATCACCGAGGGACGCCTGTCCCACGCCTACCTGTTCTGCGGACCGCGCGGCACGGGCAAGACCACCATGGCGCGCATTCTGGCCAAGGCGCTGCTGTGCCGCAATGCCGAGGCGGCGCGCACCGAGGGTGCAAGCGGCTGCATGCCTGACGGTACTTGCGAGGAGTGCGAGCTCATTGCCGAGGGCAACCACCCGGATGTCTACGAGCTCGATGCCGCAAGCCGTACCGGCGTAGACAATGTGCGCGAGGAGATCATCAACTCCGTCAACTTTGCCCCGGTGCGTGGCAAGTACAAGATCTATATCATCGACGAGGTCCACATGCTCACGACGGCGGCGTTTAACGCGCTGCTCAAGACGCTCGAGGAGCCGCCGGCGCACGTGATCTTTGTGCTGTGCACCACCGACCCGCAAAAGATTCTGGAGACAATCCTCTCGCGCTGTCAGCGCTTCGATTTCCACCGCATCGGTAACGAGGATATCGAGCGCCGCCTGGCATACGTGTGCGAGCAGGAGGGTTTCGACTACGACGACGAGGCGCTGGCCATCGTGGCACGCCATGCCAAGGGCGGCATGCGCGACGCGCTTTCCACGCTGGAGCAGCTGAGCGTCTTCGGCAACGGCACCGTGCATGCGGACGATGCCCGCTCGCTTTTGGGCGAGGTTTCGGATCAGATTCTGGGCGAGTTTGCGCGCGCCATTGCCGATCGTGATGTCGCCGAGCTCTATGGGCTGATTCGCACGCAGGTCGAGGAAGGTAACGACCTGCTGGAACTGACGCGCGACCTGGTGGCGCACGTACGCGACGTGTATGTTGCCTGCGTTGCCGGTGCCCGTGCCGAGTTGTTTGAGGGCGGTGCCGAGCAGGCCGAGGCGCTTGCTGCCGAGGCCGCTGCCTTTGGCGAGCATCCGGCCGACCGTTTGGCTCGCGTGCTGACGGTGCTCGACGATGCTGCCTTGGAGATGAGGGGTGCGAGCGACGTGCGCCTGGTGCTCGAGATCGCCTGCACGCGCTTGGCACGTCCCGAGGCCGATTTAACGATTGAAGCTTTGGCCGAGCGCGTGGCTCGCTTGGAGGCCATGGTTGCCAATGCCGCCGTTCCGGCGAGCGTGGCTGCTGCTCAAGCGAGTGCGCCTGCTGCATCCGCCCCCGCCGTCCAGCAGCCGACGCTGATCTCGGGTGCCCGAGCCGCTACTCCTGCGGCGACCGCCGCCCCCGCTGCTACGCCCGCGCATCAGGGCGGCATGCCTTGGGACCGCGGCGCTGCTGTTCCGGCTGCCCAGTCTGCGCCCAAGTCCGCGGCTCCGGCTCCCGCGCCCAAACCTGTAACGCCTGCACCTCAACCCGTTGCGGCTCCGGCTCCCGCGCCTGCTGCATCGACCGTGCCAGTGTCCAAGCCCAACAACGCCGCCCAGGTTGCCGCCGCCGGTGCTGCCGAGACCCCCGCGGTCGAGGACGCCGGCGAGCTCCAGCGCAAATGGGCCGAGGTCGTCGAGCGTGTCAAGGCGCGTCAGGCTTCCTACGCAGGGCTTTTGCTCAACGCCCGCGCCACGGCCGACGACGGCTTTAAGCTCACGGTCTCGTTCCCCGCGGGCTCGACCTTTGCCATCAAGATGCTCGGTCGCGCTGACACGCAGTCGGTGGTCCTGCCGACGGTCTGCGCGGTCTTCGGTCGTCGCACCGTCGACTACGTCCTGGATGGGGGTGGCACGCCGGCTCCTCAACATGAGGAGCATTCTCCATCTGCACGGGCTGCGGCATCTGCGGACCTGCAACCCGTGTCCTCGGCGGCCCCTGTATCCTCGAGCGCCAGCGCTCCGCAGCCAATAACAGCGCCGGTGGCGGTACCGACCCCGTCGGCGCCTAAGCCCGCGGCGCCCAAACCGGCTGCTCCGGCTCCCGCGCCCAAGCCCGCTGCCGCGCCTGCGCCCAAGTCATCCGACCTGGCTAAGACCCCCTGGCTGCGCTCCGACAACCCTGCCGGCGCTCCTGCCACGGGCAAGCTCCCGACCGAGCCCGCGCCCCGTGCGCCCGAGCGCGCGTCCGCTTCCAAGGCTCAGCCGTCTGCACAGGCTGCGCCGTGGGGATCCGAGCAGGTTCCCTACGACGACGCCATGGTCGGCGGCTTTGCCGGCGATGACGGCGGGGACGATCTGCCCCCGTTCGACGTGCCGGGTGCGGCGTCCGCGCCCAAGCCCGCTGCAACTGCCCCCAAAGAGGAGGACGCCCCTGCAGCTCCCTGGGAGTCCAACCCCGGCGCCGGCAGTCCCTTCGGCCACCAGGGCGCAGCCCCGAGTATCCCGCAAACCGAGGACGAGGCCAAAGCCCTCATCCGCAGCGTCTTCGGCCAGGCCACCATCTTCAAGCCGGTGGAGTAACCGTCCGGGCGGGTATACTGCTCAAGAAAAGATTTCTTTGCCCGGGCGCATCTGTATTTCGGACATGTGTAGTGTGGTACCGCGTATATTGCATTCGAGCAGACAGGTGCGCGACGGCCGGCCTAGGATGTTGAGGTCGATACGATACGTCGCATAGCTGTCCGTGTACTCGACTTGCTCGGCGTTGAGGGTTGCTCCGATTGTCAAGAAAGAGCCCGGTTCGGCATCGACAATCTTGGAGTCCTTTATCTTGACCTTGAACTCTTGGTAGAGGGACGGGCTGTTGTAGTAAATGGTTCGGGTTCCGTCGGTGCACTCATCGGTCGCTTCCCATTTGACGACGGGCTGGTCCGAGCTGGCTATCAGCAGTTCTGCTCCAAAGGCTATGGCATGGGTGATGACAACCAGCAATGCCCAGCCGACAAAGAGGTAGAGAACCACATATGCAACGGGGTGTTTTGAGCGGATGTTTTGGAGCGCGTCGGGGGCATTCATGGGGCACCTCCAAATTGCTATCTATGGCAATCAGATTATACCCCGCCGTCATGCGCGCCACCCCGAGCAGCGGTCCGGCATTTTGCTATCTAGCTGGATGCAGAAAATGTCGGGTTCCGGCTCTACAAGATTTAGCTTTCAATAATATTCAGATGCGAATTATTCAACCTTGCATAATCTTTGGGTGCGGCTTGCACTCCAGGACATGTATATCGACTGAGGTAACACGTCCGCCCCGCTTGCTTGCCCCGCGCCGTGGTACGATTTTTGCGTTTGAAAGTCTCGCCGCGTCCCGGCTGCCCTTGCAGCTCGTTGCGCGGCCGCACGTAAAGGAGCCATTATGGCCGGTATGAACATGCAGCAGATGATGAAGCAGGCCCGCAAGATGCAGGAGCAGCTTGCCGCCGCGCAGGAGAACCTCAAGTCCCAGACCGTCGACGCCTCTGCCGGCGGCGG